>NZ_QQWY01000024.1:0-80064 GCF_003950455.1 Sphingomonas sp. ABOLE | reverse complement strand
TTGCGGCTCCGGTCGTTGCGGGGCCAACGGTTCGTGCCGCCCCGGCGGCGGGGGCGGTGGCGGCGGCATGGTGCAGCTGCTGCGCTTCGCCGCCGCGGCGCATGGGACCTCCGAATCGGTGACGGTGGGGGCGGGCGGCAATGGCGGTCCCTCGCCGGGCACCGCCGCTGCGAACGGCGTCGCCGGCGGCGGCGGCGGCGCGAGCCTGCTGGGCGCGCTGATCCGCGCCGATGGCGGCAATGGCGGCGGTGCCGGCCAGGCCGCCAATGCATCGGGCGGCGCCGCGTTGCCCGTCGGCACCTTCGGCGCAGTGGGCAGCGGCGGGGCAAGCGCCTCGACCGCGACCGCGGGGCTGGGCGGCAACGGCGCCACCGGCGGCGGCGGCGGCGGCGCGAGCCTCGATGCGAGCAATGCCGCGCGGGGTGCGGCGGCCGGTGGCGCGGGATCGGGCCATGCGGCTTCGCCCCTCGCCGGCGGGACGGCGGGCACGGCGACCGTCCCCACCGGCGGAGCGGGCGCTGCGGCCGACCCCGCGCTGCAATCCGGCGGCGGCGGCGGCGGTGGCGGCTTTTCCGGCAACCTGACCGGCAATGCCGGCGCCGGGGGTGCCGGGGGTACCCCCGGCGGTGGCGGCGGCGGCGGCGGCGCGTGCGACACCGGCTTCTCGCCGGGCGCGGGCGGCAATGGCGGGCGCGGCGAGGTCCGCGTCATCTGGACCTTCGGCTGAGGAGCGGGGCGATGGCAGTCTATCGGGTGATCGAGGCGGGCGAGGTGGTCAACCGGATCGAGTGGGACGGCACGTCCCCCTATGATCCAGGCGAGAACCGGACGCTGGAGGCCGAGGCGGAAGCCGGCGCCTGAGCCGGGGCCGCAGTAACGCGCGGCGGCAACCAACAGAGGGAGAAGAACCATGGACGCACCGCCCTTTCCGGCGGCGGCGATCGCGAGCGCGAGCGCGGCGGTGAAGGACTATCTGCGCATGGCGAACGGCACCGACGATGCCGCCGTCACCGCCGCGGTCCAGACCGCGCTGGCGCTGGGCGAGGCCTTTACCGGCACCGCCTGGATCGCGCGCCAGTGGCAGGCCTGGCTCGGCCGCTCGCCCGATTGGCAGCGGCTGCCGGTGGCGCCGGTGACCGCGATCGGCGCGGTGGAGACGGTCGATGCCGCCGGCACGGCGACGGCGCTGCCGGTGACGGCGTACACGATCGATCTGGATGCGCGCGGCGAGGGCTGGGTGCGGCTGGCGCCCCCGCCGGTGCCGGTGCGGGTGCGCGTGACCTTCGTGGCGGGCACCGCGCCGGGCTGGGACAGTCTGCCGCCGCCGCTCGCGCAAGGCGTGGTGCTGCTCGCGGCGCATCTGCTCGAGGCGCGCGGCGACGCATCGGTGCCGCCCGCGGCGGTGGTGGCATTCTGGCGGCCGTGGCGGCGGCTGCAACTGATGGCGGGAGCAAGGCGGCAATGCTGGAGCAGCTGAAGGCGCGCGCCGAAACCACGGGTCGCGCGGCGGCCACGGATGCGGCCGGGCGATTGGCCGAGCGGGTGCGCGAAGCGGTGCCGGGCGTGTCGGTGGCGGTCGAGGGCAGCGCGGTCACGCTGGCGGGGCGGGGGCTGTGGCGGCGCTGGCTCGCCGACCCGGCGCTGCGCTGGCTGGGAGGGCTCCTGCGATGAGCCCGCAGGAAGCGATCACCGCGGCGATGCGCACGGCGCTGACCGGCACGGGGGCCTTGTCGACGCCGGTGAACGGCGTGTTCGATGCGCCGCCGCAGCGCGCGGTGCGGCCCTATCTGCTCGTCGACGAGGCGATGCTGACCGACTGGAGCACCAAGGACCAGGATGGTCGCGAGGTACGCACCTCGGTGCTGGTGCGCGACGCCGGGCCCGCGCGGCAGCGGGTGCGGGCGCTCGCCGCGGACGTCGAGGCGGCGATCGCGGCAATACCCGCGGCGCTCGGCGGCGGCTGGCGGATCGTCAGCCGGGTGCTGGTCCGCACGCGGGTAGTCGACGAGGGCGCGAGCGGGGTGACGGCGGTGGTCGAGCACCGGGTGCGGATGCTGCGGGGCGGGTGATTGCCCCCTCCACCACGCCGCTGGCGCGGCGCGGTCCCCCTCCCCCGCTTCGCGGTGGAGGAGACGCTATCCGCACAAGGGTTTCCTCTCCCGCGAAGCTGGGGAGGGGGACCGCCGCCGAAGGCGGTGGTGGAGGGGGCAAGCCACCCCCCCAAACAACCAACAGGAGACGAACATGGCAGCGGAAAAAGGCAGTGCCTTCCTGCTCAAGGTGGGCAATGGCGCGACGCCGGTGGTCTATGCCACCGTGGCGGGGCTGCGGACGACGCAGCTTTCGGTGAACGGCGAGGCGGTGGCGATCACCAGCAAGGATTCGGGCGGCTGGCGCGAGCTGCTGTCCGGCGCCGGGGTGCGATCGGTGAGCGTGTCCGCCGCGGGCGTGTTCACCGGATCGACGGCCGAGGTCCGCGTGAAGGCCAATGCGCTCGCCGGCACGCTCGACGATTATCGGCTGAGCTTCGAGAGCGGCGAGACGATGACGGGCAAGTTCCTCGTGACGAGGCTCGATTATGCCGGCGATTTCAACGGCGAGCGCAGCTACACGCTGAGCCTGGAAAGCTCCGGGCCGGTGGTGAGCGCATGACCGGCACGGCCAATCCGGTGCGCGGCGAGGCGACCCTGCGGGTGGGCGGGGTGCCGCTCGTCCTGCGGCCGAGCTTCGAGGCGCTGGTCGCCGCCGAGGCCGAGCTGGGCCCGCTGTTCGCGCTGGTCGAGCGTGCCGCGGCAGGGCGGCTGGCGCTGGGCGAGATGGTCGCGCTGTTCTGGCACTGCCTCAAGGCGGCCCCCGAGGGCATGACGCGCGAAGCCTTTTCCGAAGGCGTGGCCGAAGCCGGGCTGGTGGCGGCGACGCCCGCGCTCAAGGCGCTGATCGGCCAGATCCTGGCGGGGCGGTGACGAGCTTCGCCGAGGCCGCCGGGCGGCTGGCCGGACTGGCGGGGCTCGCCTTCGGCTGGAGCCCCGATCGGTTCTGGCGAGCGACCCCGGCCGAGCTCGCCGCGCTGCTGGCCGCCGCCATGCCCGAGGCGGGGGAGCCGCCGAGCGCGGACCTGATCGCACGATTGCAGGAGCAGTTTCCCGATGGATGAGGAAATCGAACGGCTGGTGGTGTCGGTGCGGGCCGATACCGCGGGCTTCGCGCGCGACGTGGATGCGATGCGCGGCACGCTGGAAGGGCCGCTGGCCACGGGCGTCGACCGGGCGGGCAAGACGATCGAGACGACGCTGCTGCGCGCGGTGCAGACCGGCAAGCTCGGCTTCGACGATCTCGCCAAGATCGCGATCCGCGCGCTGGAAGAGATCGCCAAGTCGGCGATGGGCATCAGCTTGCCCTCGAGCCGCGGGGGCGAGAGCGCGGGCGGCGTGCTGTCGCTGCTCGGCGGGCTGCTCGGGCTGCCCGGCCGCGCGACCGGCGGGCCGGTGAGCCCGGGGCGCCCCTATTGGGTCGGCGAGCGCGGGCCCGAGCTGTTCGTGCCGACCAGCGCGGGGCAGGTGGCGCCCGCCAGCGGGCAGGGTGGTGGGCGCGACGTGCGCGTGTCGATCACGGTCAACGCCGCCGCCGATGCCGCGCCCAGGGCGCTGGCGCAATCGAGCCGGCAGGTGGCGCGGGCGGTGCGCTCGGCACTGGCGGGGCTCGACTGATGGGCTGGTGGCTCGCCCAGCGGCGGCGCGACCAGGCGACGGGCGTGATCAGCCGGTTCGATCCCGTCTATTGGACGGTCAACTTTCCCCGGCCGATGATGGCGAGCGTGGTCACCACCGCGCCCGATGCGCTGCGCGTCGACCTGGTGTTCCAGCGGCGCGGCGATCTCGCCGGGCTGATCTGGGAGGCCGAGGACCGCTGGGACCATCCGCTGCTTGCGTACGCTACCGCGCGCGACTTTCGCGGTTGCCGGCTGCGGTTCCGCTGGCGCTCGTCCGGGGTGATCGCGCTCGACGCGGTCAACGGCCCGGTGCTGACGATCGAGGGGCGGGATGCAGGCGGCGCGCCGCGCGCCTGGTATGTGCGGCTGTGGAACTATGCCAGCGGAGCGGCCGACGATGCCGAGGTGACGATCGACTTTGCGGATGTCGCGGGCGGCTTCCTGCTGCCGGGCGAGGCGGATCCGGTCTGGGCCGGGGATGTCGACCGGATGTTCGTCTCGCTGGTGCCGCCGGGCTATGTCGCGGGCGACACCATGCCGCTGGCGGCGGCGAGCGAGGGCTGGGTGGCGCTGACCGGCATCGCCTGCGACGGGCCGGGATCGGTGCTGGCGATCGGCGACGTGGTGGTGCCCGAGCACGGCCTGTCGATCGCGACCGGCTATGACGACGGCTACAACCAGACGCCGGCGCGGCTGCTGCGGAACGTCCTGCAGCTCGGCTATCGCGGCGACATTCTCCATTATGTCGGCATGAGCCATTATTTCCGGCTCGAACCCGCCTCGGGGGGCTTCTATGCGAGCCTGGCCGGCGGGGCGCTCAACCGGGCCTGCGCGGCCTGGCATGCGGACTTTGCCGCGCGGGCCAAGGCGCTCGGCTATGGCGTGATCTGGTCGCTGAGCTACGAGCTGCTCGACCAGCATTGCTGGGGCGACTGGAAGCAGCGCGCCGCCGACGGCAGCCCGGCGCTGACCGGGTGGAGTCCGCCCTCGACCTTGCTCTCGCCCGCGCACGCCGGGGCGATGGCCTATCTGCGCGCGGTGGCGCTGGCGTTCGTCGGTACCGCGCAGGCGGCGGGGCTGGCGGTGAAGTTTCAGGTGGGTGAGCCGTGGTGGTGGGTGATGGCCGATGGGCGCCTGTGCATCCACGACGCGGCGGCGCAGGCGGCGCTGGATAACCCCGCAGCGCAGAATCTGAAGGGTACGGTAAACACCGCCGTGCTCGATGCGGCGGGGGCGTTGCTGGCGGCCTCGACGCTGGCACTGCGCGACGCGGTGAAGGCCGCCGCGCCGGAAGCGCAGGTGCTGCTGCTCACCTATCTGCCGACCGTGCTCGATCCCGCGATGCCGGAGGCGAAGCGCGCCAACATGCCGGTCGGCTGGGCCTCGCCCGCCTTCGATGTGCTCCAGCTCGAGGATTATGACTGGGCGGCGGCAGGCAATGCGGCGGCCTCAGAGCGGGCGGTCGCGGCGGCGCAGGCGCGGCTCGGCTATCCGGCGGCGCGGCAGCATTATCTCGCCGGCTTCGTGCTGCGCGCCGAGGACCGGCTCCAGTGGCGCGCGATCGCGGAAGCCGCCGAGCGCGGCCGCGCGCGCGGGGTCGCGGCGACCTTCGTGTGGGCGCTGCCGCAGGTGGCGCGCGACGGTTTCACCCATTTCGACCAGGAGGCGGATTTGACGCCCTTCGACGACGTGTCCTTTCCGATCGCGCTCGGCCGCGAGGCCGAGGTGGTGCCCGAGCTCTCCACCGCGATCGTCACCAGCGCGGGCGGCGCCGAGCGGCGCAACGCCGCCTGGGCGCAGGCGCGGACCCGCTATGATGTCGGGCCCGGCGTCCGCTCCGAGGCGGACATCGCGGCGCTGCTCGGCTTCTACCGGGCGCGGATGGGGCCGGCGCGCGGGTTCCGGCTGCGCGACCCCTTCGACTATGAGGCGAAGGACCAGCTGCTCGGCACCGGCGACGGCCAGACCGCGCGCTTCCAGCTCATCAAGAGCTATGGCGAGACGGTGCGGCGGATCACCCGGCCGGTGGCGGGCACCGTGGCGCTCAAGCTCAATGGCGTGGCGACCTCGGCCTTCACCCTCGGCGATGGCGGGGTGGTGACGCTCGACGTCGTGCCCGCAGCAGGCGTGAAGCTCACCGCTTCCTTCCTGTTCGACGTGCCGGTGCGCTTCGCCGAGGACCAATTGCGCGTCAGCCGCGCGACCTTCCTTGCCGGGGCCGCCGCCTCGGTCCCGCTGGTGGAGATCCGCGAATGAGCTGGCTCGACGGCACGCTGACCACCGTCACCCTGTGCTGGCGGATCGAGCGGCGCGACGGGGTGACGATCGGCCTCACCGCGCACGACCGCGACCTGCTGATCGACGGGGTGCTGTACCGCGCCGCGCCGGGGATGACCCCCAGCGCGGTCGAGCGCAGCGCGACGCTGGAGGCGGACAGCATGGACGTGCACGGCATGCTCTCCGGTGACGCCATCTCCGAGACGGACCTGCTCGCCGGCCGCTGGGACTTCGCTCGCGTCGCGCTGTTCGCCACCGACTGGACCGCGCCGGGCGAAACGGTGGCGCTCGGCGAGGGGACGATCGGCGCGATCGAGACCCGCGACGGCGCGATCACCGCCGAGCTGCGCGGGCTCACCGCCGCCTTCGATGCGCCCGTGGCCGAGGCGACCTCGCCCGACTGCCGCGCCGAACTGGGCGATGCGCGCTGCCGCGTGGCGATGGCCGGTCGGCGGCGCTTCGCTCGCGTGGCTGCAGTGGCCGGTGCGGTGGTGACGCTGGACGCCGCCGAACCCACCGCCAATGCCTATGGCAATGGCCGGCTGCGCTGGCTCGGCGGAGCGAACGGCGGGCTGGAGGACGCGATTGCCGCGTCCGAGGGCAACCGCGTGACGCTCCGCCGCCCGCCGCGTTTCGATGGGGTGGGGGCGCTGGTCGAGCTGATCGAAGGCTGCGATGGCCGGTTCGAGACCTGTTCGGGCCGGTTCGCCAACGCCGCCAATTTCCGCGGCGAGCCGTACCTGCCGGGCACCGACCTGCTTACCCGGTATCCCGGCGCATGAGCGGCGCGGCGGTGGTGGCAGCCGCGCGGGCGGCGCTGGGTGCCCCCTTTCAGCTGCACGGGCGCGAGGTGGCGACGGGGCTCGACTGTGTCGGGCTGGCGGTAGTCGCGCTCGGACGCGGCGCGCCTGCCGACTACCGGCTGCGGACCGGCGATGCGGCTGGCACCGCGGCGCAGCTGCGGGCGGCAGGGCTCATCGAGGTCGCCGAGGCGGCACCCGGCGACCTGCTGCTGTGCCGCAGCGCGCCCGGCCAGCTGCACCTCGCGATCCGCTGCGAAGACGGGATCATCCATGCGGACGCGATCGCGCGCCGCGTGGTCGAGCGGCCCGGCCCGGTGCCCTGGCCGGTGCTGAGCTGCTGGCGTCTGGGGGAGGAAGGCTGATGGCGACGGTGGTGCTGACGGTGGCGGGCGGGCTGATCGGGGGACCCTTCGGCGCGGGGCTGGGGAGCCTGATCGGCAACACGATCGATCGCCAGCTGCTTTTCAAGCAGGGCCCGCGCGAAGGCCCACGACTCGCCGACCTGCGCGTGCAGACCTCGAGCTACGGCACCGCGGTCCCGCAGCTGTTCGGGACGATCCGGGTGGCGGGCAGCGTGATCTGGGCGACCGACCTGATCGAGCATCGCGCCACCGAGGGTGGCGGCAAGGGCCGACCTTCCACCACTGCCTATAGCTACACGGCATCGTTCGCGGTTGCGCTGTCGACGCGGCCTATCCTGGGCGTGGGTCGGATCTGGGCGGACGGCCAGCTGCTTCGCGGCGCGGCCGGCGACTTCAAGGTGCGCACCGGCTTTCGCCTCTACACCGGTGCCGAGGACCAGCCGGTAGATCCTTTGATCGTGTCGATCGAGGGCGCGGGCAAGGCGCCCGCGCATCGCGGCACCGCCTATGCGGTATTCGAGGACCTGGAACTCGCGACCTTCGGCAACCGCATTCCCCAGCTGAGCTTCGAAGTGATCGCCGATGCGGAGCCCGTCCCGGCCGGCCGTATCGCCCAGGCGCTCGGCGCGGCGGCGGAGGGGCTCACCACGTCGCTGCGCGGCTTCTCCGCGCAGGACTCGCTGCGGACCACGCTGGACGCGCTGTGCGCGGCGACCGGTGCCTGGGTGCAGAGCGACGGCAATGCGCTGACTCTGCAGACCGGCCCGGGCGCGGCGCGGGCAATGTCCGACGGCGGGGTCGGCGCCGATGCCGAGCCCACCGGCCGCGGGGTGCGCGCCATCGCGCCAGCGGACGCTGCGCCGCGGCGGCTGAGCATCGGCTATTATGATCCGGCGCGCGACTATCAGGCGGGCGTGCAGCAGGCGTCGCGCCAGGGCACCGGCACGCGGGAGACTAGGATCGACCTGCCCGCCGTACTCGATGCCGGATCGGCCAAGGCGATGGCGGCCGGCGCGCTGGCCCGCACCGATCTGGCCAGAGAGCGCCGCACGCTGACGCTGGGCTGGGAGGCGCTGACGCTCGCGCCCGGCGCGCGCGTCACGATCGACGGCGCACCCGGCCAGTGGCGGGTGGATCGCTGGTCGCTCGAGAATATGGTGGTGAAGCTCGAATGCGTGCCGATCGCCGAGGCGCCGCTATCGGGTGCGGCGAGCCCCGGCCGCTCGGTCCCGGCGCCCGACTCGCAACGCGGCAGCACCATCCTGGTACCGTTCGAACTGCCGCCGCTGGACGAGGTGGCGGCGACGGCGCCGAACCTCGTCGTCGCGGCGGCGGGCACCGGCAGCGGCTGGCGCCGCGCGGCGTTGCTCGCGAGCGGCGATGGCGGCGCGAGCTGGGCCCCGGCGGGGGAGACGGCCTATCCGGCGATCCTCGGCACGGTGCGCGTGCCGCCGGGCCCGGCGCGCGCGGCGCTGATCGATGGCGCGGGCTATGCCGAGGTCGAACTCGCCCGCGCCGACATGGCGCTGGCCAATGCGGACATGGCGGCGCTCGATGCCGGTGCCAACCTGGCGATGCTCGGCGACGAACTGCTCCAGTTCGGCCGGGCTACGAACCTTGGCGGCAACCGGTGGCGCCTGGCGCAGCTGTGGCGCGGGCGGCGCGGGTCCGAAGCGGCGATCGGTACCCAGCGCGCGGGCGACCACTTCGTGCTGGTGACGCGCGACACGCTCAAAGCGCTCGAGCTTCGCGTTGCGATCGGCGCGACCGTCCAGTTGCTGGCGCAAGGGTCCGACGACCCGATCGACGCGCCGGCCGTACCCGCACGGTCGACCGGCATCTCGCTGCTGCCGCCGTCGCCGGTGCAGCTCCGCGCAACTCGGCAGGGGGAGGCCACGCGGATCGGCTGGACACGGCGCAGCAGGGTCGGCTGGGTGTGGCGCGACGGCGTCGACGTTCCGCTCGGCGAGGAGAGCGAGCGGTATCAGGTCGAGATCTTGCGCGGGGGCGAGCGAAGCGTGCTGCTGCTGGACGCGCCCGGGCTGACGCTTTCCGCCGCCGACCGGGCGCTGCCGCTCACGCTGACCGTCCGCCAGCTCGGCACGCACGGCCTGTCCCCCGCCGCGCAGCTTTCGCTTCCCAGCCTTGGAGACGACCGATGACCGTTTCGCCGACGCCGCGCCTGGCGCTGCCGCTGCTCGAACCCGGGCAGGCGCAGAAGGAGATGTTCCACAACGAAGCCCTGGCACTGCTCGACATCGCGACGCAGGCGGCCGTGGTCGCGGCGATGGTGAACGTGCCGCCTACCGCGCCGACGATCGGCCAATGCTGGATCATCGGTGGTGCACCGCAAGGCGCCTGGGCCGGGCAGGGCGGCAAGCTCACAGGTTGGACCGAGGGTGGCTGGCGATTTTTGACGCCGCAGGACGGCATGCGGGTCTGGGTCGGGGCAGACCAGGCGCTGGCGCTCTACAGCGGCGGAGAATGGTACCAAGGGCGGACCTATGGAAGACTTTTTATCGAAGGACGACAAGTAGTTGGTCCTCGGCAGCCGAATGTGGCGGAACCGACGGGAGGCACGACGGTTGACGCAGAGGCGAGAAGGGCGATCTCTGCGGTCGTGCAAATGTTGCGCCAACACGGGTTGATCGGTGTCGATTAACATGTGACGTTTGTGCAACAGTCCGCAGGTTTGTGCGCTTGCGCCGAAACTTTGGTTTGAGTAGTGAGTTTGGCCTGTCCGTAAGGACGACCATGAAAGGGGATTATGATGCGGAAGCTTGCCGTCACTTTGGCGCTCGCCACGACCGCGCTCAGCACGCCCGCCTTTGCCCGCGACGACGCGTGGTATGTGGGTGTTGAAGGCGGCGCGATGCTCGTCGAGGACATTCACTTCGACGTCGGCGCCAGCCAGGATGCTGTGACGCAGAACAACAACCATGCCGGCTGGGATGTCGGCGGTAACATCGGTTATGATTTCGGTCCGTTCCGTGCGGAAGCCGAAGTCAGCTACCGCCGTGTTTCCGGCAGCGAGATTCGCTCGTCGGTCGGCCTGCCGATCAACCTGACGACCGGTGCAGCCACGCTTCCGGCGGGTTCGTACAGCCAGGTCGGCAGCAAGACCTCGGCGCTGTCGTTCATGGTCAATGGCCTGCTCGACTTCGGCGACGACAACGGCCTGCAGGGCTTCGTCGGCGGCGGTGCGGGTGTCTCGCGCGTGAAGAACGACCTGTTCCTGCGGGGCGTTTCCTCGACGCTGGACGATTCCGACACCGTGTTCGCATGGCAGGCGCTGGCCGGCGTCCGCGCGCCGATCAACAAGAATGTCGACGTGTCGCTGAAGTACCGCTTCTTCAACGCGCCCGACGTCAAGCTGGTCGACATCGGCGGCAACCAGTGGAAGGGCCGCTTCCGTTCGCACAGCCTTCTGGTCGGCCTGACCTACAACTTCGGTGCGCCGGAAGAGCCCGTTGCTCCGCCGCCGCCGCCGCCGCCGCCGCCGGTTGCCGAGCCGGCTCCGCCGCCCCCGCCGCCCCCGGCGCCGGAAGCCAAGGTCTGCACGCCTGGGCCGTACATCGTGTTCTTCGACTGGAACAAGTCGGACATCACGCCGGAAGCAGCGAGCATCCTGGACAATGCGATCAGCAACTATGCCGATTGCAGCAACACCAAGGTTGTCATCGCCGGCTACACCGACCGTTCGGGTTCGGCGAGCTACAACGTTGGTCTGTCGCAGCGTCGCGCCGACACGGTCCGCAGCTACATGGGTGGCAAGGGTATCCCCGACGCCGCGATGTCGGCGCAGGGCTTCGGCGAGAGCAACCCGCGCGTTCCGACCGCCGACGGCGTTCGCGAACTCCAGAACCGTCGCGTGGAAATCACCTACGGTCCGGGTTCGGGCATGTAATTGCCACCTTCCCGCAAGGGATGGGCGCAAAGAGGGGAGACCGGGCAACCGGTCTCCCTTTCTTTTTGTGCATTTGCCGGGGCCGTGGGGCAGGCGCGGCGATCCGTGCCGCGCGCGTGCGGCAATCTAGACCCTGTCCTCCATTCCGATGCGGGTCAGGCGTCCGCCGCGAGCGCGGTGGCGAGCCAATCGGGCACCAGTGCGTCGCCCAGCGCTTCGACGCGGCGCAGTTCGACCATCTTGCCGAGCGCCGGGTAGGCGGCACGGGTGCGATCGCCCGGTTCGCCGAGCGGGACGACGACCAGCCGGCGGTTGACCTTGGCGCGATAGTGCATCCGCGCGGTGTTCTCCTGGCCCACATAGCAGCCCTTGGTGTAACTGACGCCGTGCAGCTCCTCGGCATTGCATTCGAGCCACAGTGTCTTGTCGCTGCCCAGTTCGTCCATGCCTTCGGTGACCCCCAGCGACAGGCGATGCGCCCGCCAGGCGTGCGCCGCGCTTTCGCCCGCGACGTCGCCCAGCCAGCGATAGCCGAGCGCCGCCAGCCGCGGGTCGGCAACCGCACCGGGCTGCGGCGATGGCGACCAATGCACGCCGCCCTCGATCGGCGCGATCGTGATCGCGCGGCGCAGGCGGTACATGGTCAGCCGGCGGGCGATGGCGTCGCGGGCGCTCGCCTCGCAGTCGATCAGGATCGCATCGCCGTCCGCCCAGAGGAGGAAATCGAACAGCGCCTTGCCCTGGGGGGTGAGCAGCCCCGCCCATTGCGGCGTCTGCGGCGTGATGCTGGCCATGTCCTGCGGCAGCAGCCCCTGCAGAAAGCCGCGAACATCGTCGCCGGAGAGGCGCAGCAGCGCGCGATCGTCGAGCCAGGTGCTGGTATCGTCCATGCCGAACAGGTAGGACGCGGCAAACGCTGACGAAAGAGGCAAGCCATGGCGAATGTCGAACTCAAGCTGCGCGGCGGCCGCGTGCATCTCCCGGGCGGACCGGCGGCAGTCGATGTCGGCGTCTCCGGCGGCAAGATCGTCGCGATCGGCCAGGTGGGCGATGCGGGCGAGACGATCGACTGCACCGGGCTCGACGTGCTGCCTGGCGTAATCGACAGCCAGGTCCATTTCCGCGAGCCCGGCCTCGAATATAAGGAAGACCTGGAAAGCGGCAGCCGCTCGGCGGTGCTCGGCGGGGTGACCGCGGTGTTCGAGATGCCCAACACCAAGCCCAATACCGACAGCGCCGACGCAGTGGCCGACAAGCTCCGCCGCGCACACCACCGCATGTGGTGCGACCATGCCTTCTATGTCGGCGCGACCAACCACAATGCCGAGCATCTGGCGGAGCTGGAGCGCCTGCCGGGCACGGCGGGCGTGAAGATCTTCATGGGCGCCTCAACCGGCGACCTGCTGGTCTCCGACGATGCCAATCTGGCGCGGGTGCTGGCTTCCGGACATCGCCGCGTGGCGATCCATGCCGAGGACGAGTTCCGCATGCAGGACCGGCTCGGTGAGCGGGTGGCGGGCGATCCCGCGTCCCATCCCGTGTGGCGGGACGACGAAAGCGCGATCCTCGCCACCCGCCGCATCCTGCGGCTGGCGCGCGCGGCGCGGCGGCGGATCCACGTGCTGCACGTGACGACCCCGGCGGAGCTGGAACTGCTCGGCCAACACAAGGACATCGCGACCTGCGAGGTCACCCCCCAGCACCTGACGCTGGCGGGCGAGGAGGCCTATCCGGCGATCGGCACCTTTGCGCAGATGAACCCGCCGATCCGCTCGGGCGCGCATCGCGACGGGCTTTGGCACTGGCTGCGCCAGGGCGTGCCCGACGTGCTCGGCTCGGACCATGCGCCGCACACGCTGGAGGAGAAGGCCAAGGCCTATCCCGACAGCCCGAGCGGCATGCCGGGCGTGCAGACGTTGCTGCCGCTGATGCTCAACCATGTGGCGGAAGGCCGGCTGACGCTGCAGCGGCTGATCGACCTGACCAGCGCCGGACCGCAGCGCATCTTCGGGCTGGTTGGCAAGGGGCGGATCGTGCCCGGCTACGACGCCGACTTCACCGTGGTCGACCTCAAGGCGCGCTGGACGGTGGACGAGGCCTGGCTGGCGTCGCGCTGCGGTTGGTCGCCGTTCAACGGCATGGAACTCACCGGCCGGCCGGTCGGCACGATCATTCGCGGCAACCGGGTGATGTGGGAAGGCCAGCTCGCCAACCAGGCGATCGGGGAGCCGATGAAGTTCGAGGCGGTCGAATTCGGCTGAGGGCAGGGGCGGGGCTGCCGATGCGGCCCCGCCCGGCACCCGATCAGAAGGGCAGCCAGCGCTGCTTTTCGCTGAACTTCATATAGCCGGCGTTGACCCCCAGCCGCCAGCCTACGCCCAGCCGCACCGGGATCAGCACGATATCGCCGCGGCGGAGATACGAGGCCGAGAAGCCGCCGACGAAATAGGCGTGGCCTTCGCCCTGCGGGAAGCGCTTGTAGATCTCCTGGCTGTCGTAGAGATTGTAGACCAGCACGAACACCTTGTTGGCGTCCCCGCCCAGGTCGAAGCCGATCGACGGGCCGGTCCAGTAGATCGGGCGCTGGCCCTCCACCTTGTGAAACATCTGCCCCTTGCCGTAGCGCAGGCCGACGCCGATCGCGCCCGACGCCTCGCTGCCGGCGATATAGGCATTGGGCTTGCCCTGGTCCTTGAGAATGTCCTCGAGCAGCTTGGCGAGGCCCGAGGCACCCTTGCCGAACGTGCCTTCGGCCGCGGCGAGCAGATCGTCCTTCTCGAACGTGTCGGTCGCCGCCTGGCGGGCCGACGTCGCCGACGGGTCGGCAGCGGCGGGCGAGGCGGGCGCCGGCTGGGCTGGCGACGGCGGGGTATCCACGGGCGGCGGCGCCGTGTCGGCCGGCGGATAGGATTCCTGCATCTGGGTCGGCGGCGGCGCGCTCTGCGGCGGTTGCTGCTGCTGCGACGGCGGCGACTTCAGGTCCGAATCGATCGCGGTATTGGGGTCGATCGTCGTCATCTGGGCCGACGCGGGCACGCTGCCCAGCCCGGTGACGGCAACTGCCAGAAGCGTGAACCAACCCGATCGCATCATCAAAATTTCCCGAACCCTGCTGCTTTTGCGGGCTGCACCCTAGGGGCGCGCGGCTGTCGCGGCAATGAATGGGCGCCCGATCCACTCGATTTCGCGTCCATGTGGTTATCCCCGTTGATTGCGGGCGAAGGGCTCGTTATAGGGCTCGACCTCGGCGCATCCGGAGACGTGGGTGAGTGGCTGAAACCAGCGGTTTGCTAAACCGCCGTACGGGGATTACTCGTACCGAGGGTTCGAATCCCTCCGTCTCCGCCATGTGCCGTGCTAAGCCCCTGATTTAATTGCGAAAATCAGGGGTGCCGTTGGCTCAGCAATCAATTCGCCCAACATTCACTTTGTCATTGGCAGCGGAAGCGCTGAGCGGCGACGGACCCTCCACGTGCAAGTTTCCACCATCCGCCTTTTCAATGGCTTAGGTGCATAAGCAGGTGGATTGTCTCACAGCGTTATCTCGCACCTCCAACCTGAATGGTGTTGGATGTTCCCCGCGTTACGCTCTAGCTTTGAGTGCTCGTGAGCGCTTGTTAGCATGCGAATCGTGTATCGGCATTGGGGGTGCGATGAAGAGGCTTTTGAGCGTCGCAGTGTTGGCAACAGCGCTTTGGACCATCCCAGCGGAAGCGAAGGCTTACAGGTTCATATTCAACGGATCGGTCTACCTCGTTGAAGGCGACGCGTCCGGCACTGGAGTGCGAACCGGCGACGCAATACGCGCTTCATTCGTACTCGATGATGCCTCTGCTACTTTGCAGAGCAAGTTGGCCGTAGGCGGTGGCATTTACAGCATCTATGCCGTGCCCCTAACGGGCTTCAGGCTTTCGATTGGGACGTACAGTGTCAACCAGAGCGTCGCGGGCGGATCGCTCGTCTATATGGATCAGAGCTTCGGGGCGGACGGAATAGTGGTGAGCACTAGCGGTTTGCCCGGCGGACCGTTCGATAGCACGTTCACCAACGTGCAGTTCCAAGCTCGCGGCCCTACTAGCGCGATCGACGGCAGCGGTATCGGCAACGGTTTTCCGTATGACCGTTTCGAGCCCAGCTTCGTAGCATTTTTTGGGAACGGGAAATCGGTTGAGAGGGTGTGGGGTAGTTATTCCCTCGCGTCAGTTAGTGCAGTTCCAGAGTGCAACACGTGGGGTTTCCTGCTGGCAGGTTTCGGGCTCATTGGTTTGATGATGCGGTTTCGCTGCGGAGGTCGAACCCTAGCGAACCGGTGATGTAGGTGGCGAGCCTGTTCTAATCCTTCCCGCTCCGCCAACCACCTCTATAACCATTTGAAATTTCACGGTTTGTTTGAGTGGTCGCTGGCCTTAGACTCACAATTCAGCCAACATGCCGATGTGCGCTCTGCATGTAGCCAAGCTTAAAATGACAACGTATCATTGCTCCTTTGTCAGGGTAGACCTGCTTGGTCATGCGGGCGAGGAGATACGATGCTTCCGGTTCCAGAGATTGATTTCGGCCCGATTGACGCCGTGAACTATCGGCAGAGGGACAACAAAAACCTTCTCAGCAAAATTCTCTATAAAGAGCATTTTTTGGACGAGATTGTTCGCCCAAGTAAGTTCTTTCTGATCGGTGAAAAGGGAACAGGTAAGACCTCTTATTCTGTCTATCTTGAGAATAATGATTATGAGAACACGCGTGCGCGAGTAATAGAGCTAAACGCTACGGACTATCAGAAATTTGTTGCGTTGAAGCGCGCTGGCAAGCTTGAGGTGTCGAGCTACACCGATGCATGGAAGGTCATCCTTCTGCTTCTGATGTCGGACGCAGTTGAGAAGCTAGTTCCCGACAATATGGTCTGGACAAGTAAGTTCAAGGCGATCCGCGAAGCGACGACAGCCTACTACAACGACGCCTTCAAGCCAGAAGTAGATTACAGCTTGGAAATGGTGAAAGATTCAGAAGCCGCGTTGGCCCTGATGACTAAGTTTTTACAAGCATCTGAAAAAGATAAGATAAGCGAGAAACTATCTAGTACCAATTTTCAGATAAGCCTCTTTTCCCTCCAAAAGCAGTTCGAAGATGCTATTGCGTCGCTTAGCATTCCGAAGAACGTAATCCTTTTCATCGATGGCATCGATATCCGCCCACAGGAGATACATTACAATGAGTACATTGAATGCATTCGGGGGCTCGCCAATGCCACATGGCAGTTGAACTCAGAATTTTTTGCGAATGTCAAAGATTCTAAAGGGCGCCTGAAAGTATGCTTGCTAATGCGACCTGATATCCTTGATCAGATGGGCTTTCAGAATCTAAATGCCAAAGTTAGAGACAATGGTGTCGTTCTAAATTGGCAAACGATTTACGACAATTTCAGTTCCTCCCCGATTTTTCATCTCGTAAATGGCATTATTACGAAGCAGCAAAATATCAATGAACAGAATGCGGATGCGGTATGGAAGCACTACTTTCCATACACGGTGCAGAATCAACGCATATCCGAAAAGGCGGATGATCCGTTTATCGGATTTCTTCGATATTCCTTTTATAGACCTAGGGATATCGTTCAGTATCTGACGCTGATGGCCGATTATATTGCTCAACATATGGCGGACAAATCTCATTTCACTGAGAAGGCTTTCCATCGTTGCGAAAAGGACTTTTCCGAGTACTTACTCGGTGAGGTTAAGGACTATCTCAGCTTTTATTATGGCAACGTTGACTTTGATCAGATCGTAGGGTTTTTCTCGATGTTCGAAGGAAGAAATAACTTCTCATGGGATCAATTTTGCGCAGCCTTCGAAAAGTACAGGGGCGGCCTCCCAGCAGACGAGATCACAGTTGAGGAGCTTAAAGGTAAACCGAAGGATTTCCTGCAATTCCTATATTCGCTAAATATTATTGGATATTTGGAACCAGAGGAATTCGGCGGCAACTTTATTCATTGGTGCTTTAGGGATCGCACTCCGGTCAAGCTTCGACCAAAGGTGAAGGACGGCTTGCATTACACCGTCCATCCTGGCCTCGCACGCTCATTGCTTGTCGGTCGCTCCGCTGGCGCCCGCTCCACCCGACCAGCAAGGCCCTCCAAGCACAGTAAAGTCCGGCCCGCCACCAAGC
The DNA here is from genome assembly GCF_003950455.1 of Sphingomonas sp. ABOLE. Taxonomy (NCBI): domain Bacteria; kingdom Pseudomonadati; phylum Pseudomonadota; class Alphaproteobacteria; order Sphingomonadales; family Sphingomonadaceae; genus Sphingomonas; species Sphingomonas sp. ABOLE. Next base: position 62,841 of record NZ_QQWY01000024.1, on the reverse strand, counting down.
TCAGCCAGCGCGGCAGCGGGCGCTCACAGGTTCGCAGTGAGACTGATCGCAGGCGCCCTGTGCAGGCCGTAGAGAAAAGCGCCCCCTTGAAGCCAAAGAATGATAGCGGAACAGGGCTTAGCCAGTCGAAGGCCGCCATTCGTCGACGAAAGCGCCGGGCGAACAAGCGTCAGCAGGCCCAGGAGAATCGGGAGCAGTAACCATCGCATTGGAGAATCCTAGATCATGTGCAAGTTGACCGTTTACGGTCAACGACTCAGAAAATGCGGCAATGGAAAACCTAGAGCGTCTTCGCCCAAGGTGAAAACGCTCTAATGGGTGGCGCCGTGCCCCGGTAGAGTATACCCGAGTAGGGCGCCGGAAGCAGACGCGCGTTCCTATTCGCCGGAGAGGTCCCGACAAGCGCTCTAGGAGTGGGTCTAGAGCCTTATGGAACAGGTTGGCGCTATTGCGCCCCCACAGCACAATAGCGCTTCACCGTGGCAGGGGATAAGCCGAACTGATTGGCAGTGGCAGCGATGCTCGCCCGGTTCTCTTTCCTCCATGCACGAACGTTCACGGCATCTGCCGCCTTCGGGCGTCCAAGGCCCATTTTTCCCCGATGCGTCTTGCCAGTGGCGGCAAGTGCGGCCCTAGCCGCATCCCTACCTGCTTCGCAGCGCTCTTTGATCCTGTTGCGCTCCATATCCGCCATCTGCGCTAGCACAGCGACAATGAGCTCCCCTACACCCTTCCCAATGGGACCAAGGCCCAGCACGTCTACGGTGACGCCCTTGGCGATGAGCATTCGTACTGTTGTCTGCACATCGAGTGCGTCCCGGCCCAGGCGATCGATCGCAGCTACGCACACCGTATCTCCTTCCCGAACGTAAGACAGGAGGCTAGCAAAACCCGGACGATCAGCAGCTAGCGTTGCCCCCGACACTCCTTCGTCAACGAACTCTTTGTCGAAGGTTCCGCTGAGGGCATTCCTTTGCGCCTCGACGCTTTGATCGTTGGTGGAACAGCGAAGATAGCAGATGCGGCTCATGTCGGTTCGACTCGCTCAAAAGATATGCTATCATTATGAGCGTAGCGAACAAAGAGTCCAGATATCTTTTGAGCCATGGCTGCCGATTTTGCGACGCCTAGCTCATGAGGTACAAGTTGTGAGCCGGGTGTCGGGGAACGAGTAGCAAAGCCCAAGTCTCATCTCGGGCACCCATTCCAATTCGCAGATGGTGTTGCATTTCTCACGGGCCCTTGCTCAACCTTTGCAGGTGACGTGAAGACCGTTCCCGGGGGAGGGGCTGCAAGTGGCAAAGCAAAGACGCGCTGGATTGGTAACTGACAGGGGCGCCGTTCTTAAGGCTGTGAAGGAATGTGATAGACTCGGTCGGGCGCAATTTTTGAGTAAGTATGGGTATGCCCCAGCTAAGGCATACTTTCTCTTATATGCTGGCCGAAAGTATGATTCGAAGGCGATTGTCGGTGTTGCATTCGGTCACCAATACGACACAAAAGCTTTAGAGAATTACGAGTTTACCGGGGGCGCGGCTTCCGTGAAGTTGATACTTGAGCGCCTGGGATTTGTAGTGAAAGCCAACGATGGCGAGGGATTTTCTGTCGAGATTTGCTCTGCATCACTGAATATTAATGAGGTTTATACTAGGAACCAGCTTCGGTCTAAATTTTCAATCACCGCAAGTAGTATCAACAACGGCGTGTTCAGGCCTAGCGGAAGTAAGTCAATCTGGCTATTCGTAACCAACGAAAAGCCGAAAGATCGCCCTCAGCTTGTAGATCGCTTGGAAGGCGACATCCTTTATTGGCAGGGCCAGCCGGAGGGACGCACGGATAAGATGCTCATTGACCATGAGGCGAATGGCGAAGAGATAATCCTGTTCTACCGCGACCGAGTCAGGCAATATGACGGCGCTGGATTTCGATACGAAGGGCGTTTTGCCTATGTGTCCCACGAGGGTGGAAAGCCCGCCTCTTTCGTATTCAAACGATATAGCGAACGATCAACTGATAGGCTGATTGAAAAACAAATCGATTTTGACCCAGGCAGCGTCGAGGACGCTCGCGAGGCCACCCTTGGGGCCATTCGGCGGCGGCAAGGCCAGGCGAAGTTTCGGGCTGACTTGATGGACGCTTACGACGGTCGTTGTGCAGTAACAGGATGTCAATATGCTCCCCTGCTTGAAGCTGCACACATCCACCCTTACCGGGGTCGAGAGACCAATCACGTGAGTAATGGCCTTTTGCTAAGGGCGGACATTCACACCCTCTTTGATTTAGGTCTCATAGCCGTGTTTCCCGATGGGGCGCTTGATATTTGTCCGACGTTGGCGGCAACGGAGTACGCCAGCCTGTCGCGATTGATGTTTCCCAAAAAGGTTGCGGCTCGGCCTAGCGACAAGGCGCTCGCTTGGCACCGCAGGGAAGTCGCCACAAAGGAGGCCCGTGCTGCGCTGTCTGCAAAACTCAAAGCCTTGTGATGTGATGCTTCGCTGCACTTGACACGGGCGGGGCACTAAAGAGCGATGAGAGCCGCCAGGTTTGCGCGCAGGTTTGTCAGCAAGGCGCCGGGTTTCTCATCAAGAGCTTCGGCAATAGCTATAAATTCGAGCACATCCAACCGGCGCTCAAGAAGCTCGATCTTGTTGACAAACGACGGGGGCTTGCCGAGCCTGCGAGCTAGTTCGCGTTGGCTGACCCCGCACTCCTGGCGGAACATCGATAGGGTTTCAATCAGCGCCCGGTAATCCGGCGAAACCACCCAACCGCGCTTCATTCTATCGCCCCGACGACCACGAGGCTGTTCAGTTATCTCCTATTGCGATTGTCCCCATTTTGGGGACACATGGGGCCGCCCATTGGATTTGTCGGCGCGCAGCGAGGGGAGGTGCAAAGTGACCCTAGTCTTCTGGTTCTGCTTGATCGGTTTCGCGCTTATCGGAGTGATTTTTGGAGCCGTCCGTCTCAGCGCGTGGAGCGATGGGGAAAGAGCGAAAATCGTGGCGAAGCATGAAGCTAAGATGCGCTCGATGCATGCCATCGAGGGCTTCAACCCCGAGTTACTTTACGAAGGTCAGCAGCAAGGCGTCGCGCTGGCGCTCGATCCTGAAGCACGAAAGTTCGCCATTGGTCTCCCGAACGCGGCAACACGCGTTTACAAGTTCGAGCAGTTGATCGCGGTCGAGGTGGTTCGCAACGGGGAAACCATTACGACCACGCGAGGCACGATCGACACCCAAGGAGCCGCGTTAGGCACGCTTCTCGCTGGGCCGGTTGGCGGGCTGTTAGCCGGAGCCAAGACGCATTCGGTAACGACAACCGAGACACGCACCACCGCTTTGTCGTTGAAGCTCGTCCTCAATGATCTGCATCTGCCAACCGCCCACGTCGTGTTCTTCCTGGCAGGAGGCCCCGGTCGGGGAGAAAACAGCTTTGCAATGCACGAAGGGCTGAAGGCGCTGGACGAGTGGTACGGAAGATTCAAAACGATCTTGGTAAATTTGGAACGGCGGGTGGGTGCGGCTGATCGTGAATTTGAATTCGTTCAAACCGAACCCCTTCCTGAACCCGAGCAGAAAGGTTGGATGGCGCGTACATTCAGCCCGTAGATTCATAACCGAAGTCTTAGATTTCTGGAGCTTCCTCTATACCGTAGGTCTTTCAGTTTTACCCTGAAAATACTTAAAGCTCACATCAGAATATATAGCACTACGGAAACTGAGAATGTTTAGGCATATTTATATATATTTACATAATATTTAAGATATTAAATTTAAATGATCCGAATTTATAAATCTATTTAAACTTATTTCTTAATGCAAAACAAATGATTCGAGAAATTGATATAATTTACTGGTTTAAAAGGGTGCTGTCTGATTAGAGAAGTGAATTTAAATGTAAGCTCACCACCGGCCCCCCGAAGGGGATGGCCTTAACATTTCTCAGAGTTGGATAATCCCCCGCACCATTCCGAACTGAATCTCATTGGATTGAGATTATAATCGCAGGGAATAGTGCGGGAGATTTCATCGACATTTCTCGTCGGTGGGGTGAAGAATTCTAGCTGACCAAGCGGATCGGCGGAAGCCGTGTTTCCGATCCATCAAATTCCTAATCCGCTGCCTTCCGGCAGCCTTCGGTTGTCCGGCAATGCCAGACGCGCCTTAGGATTGCTCGTACTCTTACGCCCCTAAGGCCGGGAGTCGCACCAGTGGCGTTGCTCCCGTCCTTTGATCCTTTCTAGGGTTTCACAGCACCGCTGCCCCCAAGGCGTGAACCGAACGCTTTCGTTCGATCTTCCTCGCGTGCCCACTCACTCATAGCGCCGGTCTAGTGTCCCGGTATCACCGATAAATTGCAGAAAAATGTGGGTATGGCAGTTAGCGGTCAGCTAACAGTGGGTAGATTATATCAGTTTGACCGCGCAGTCTCAACAGCTACTAATTAAATTATCAGCCAAGACACTACGCGGCAAACTTTACTCGGCGATAGTTTATTCAGATTTCCTCCGAAAAATTGATTTCTTCGTCAAGCTATCAATCAGAGTCGTCGGGTTGCACCATCAGTCGCATCTCCTGAAAAACCCCTTCGCAGTCAGCTTTGAAAACCAAGTGGCACATTTTCCTTGCAAGATTATGTGCCTCGCTCCAGCTCAAGCCTCCAACGCAGAATCCCTGATCGGCCCCAATTCGATAGAAATTTTCATAGTTATTCATGATCAGATCACTGAGATGGCGCCAGACGACGCTATTGGTATCGATCGATCTATAAAAGTACAAAGATGCTCGCATTTTAGTCATTTACGCTGCTCCTCATCGCAAGATGAATGACAGCGCTCTTCGATCCAGCGTTCTATATCGCTTTTGCGAAATGCTACAGCCCTGCGCCCAACCCTAATCTGTTTAGGGAAGTCGCCTTCGGAAATGTAATGATAAATTGTCGACCTCGATAGCCGGACAAGATTCAGTACATCTCTCATACGCAGCAGCTGTTCCATCTGATCTCCGGAGCGTGTCATCCGCTGCGGAAGATGGCATTTTGCAAGCTTGACGTAACCTGTTGAAGAAAATATTTATCTAGTCACGATTTTTTGGTGATAATATTTGTTGAATTGGATTGGTCCACGATTAGGAATTAAGTTAATTACTTCTTGAAATGAAGTTGTCCCAATCTTGCATGAGTGCCCGGCGCTTATCGAAAAGATCGGATCGCGCGTAGGCCGCCTCCGCCTTGTCCTTGATCACATGAGCCAGGGCGAACTCAATAACCTCGCGTGGATGAGCGGTTTGCTCGCCAGCCCAATCCCGGAACGACGATCGGAAGCCGTGGGGCACCGCCGCGATGCCAAGGTCCTTCATCAGCTTGGAAAGGGTCATGTCCGACAGCGACTTGCCCTTCACGGTTCCGGGGAAAACAAGGTTGCTATCCGCCTGCCTCAGGAGCTTCGCAGCGTTCAAGATTTCGATGCATCGCTTCGACAGCGGAACCCTGTGCGGCTTTTTTGCCTTCATGCGCCCGGCAGGGATCGTCCATTCGCCCCTCTCCAAATCGATTTCGTCCCAGCATGCGCCCCGAACCTCCCCGGATCGGGTGGCAGTCAGCACCATGAATTCGAAGGCCAGCTTCGTTGCCGTCCCGGCATCGCTAGCGCGCACTTTCGCCAGCGCAGCGCCCACCCTGTCATATGGCAGCGCCTTGCGGTGTTCGACCTTAGACCGGTCGTGTTTGGGTAGGGCTTTGCCGATGGTCTCGGCTGGATTGTCGGTGCGCCAACCTTGGGCGATAGCCCACTTGAACACGCTTCCAATGCGCTGCTTGACCCGCCGTGCCGTCTCCGGGTGAGAATTCCAGATTGGAGATAGCGCTGCCAGCACGTCGGCGCTGTTGATCGTGTCAATTCGCCGATCGCCAAAATAGGGGAAGGCGTAAGTGGTCAACGTGTTCAGCCACTGCTGCCCGTGCTTGACGTTGCGCCATGTAGGTTGCGAAAGCTCGTGAACCTTCGCTGATGCGTCGGCGAACGTTAAAACGGCGCTGGAGCGCCTTTTCGCCTCAAGTGGATCACCACCAGCGCGAGCAAGCTTTCGTTGCTCTAGGGCCCTTTCTCGGGCCTCTGAGAGGGTAACGAGGGTTGCCGACCCCAGCCCTAAGTCCCGACGCTTTCCGTTGATGACAATTCTCTGCACCCAACGCTTTGCGCCGCTCGCGTCTACCTTGAGGTACAGCCCATGTCCGTCCCCGTAGAAGCCAGGCTCTTTCAAGTGGCGAATGGCGGCAGCGGTTAGCCGCTTTTCTCTATGCTGTCCTCTGGGCTTCGTCTGTGTCATGCGTCCAACATATCGCACAACAAAATATTTGGGAATGCTCCGGATCGGGCGAGACGTTCCCGGACGCAAGTTTAGGTATCATGTTAGAAAACCAGCATATTTTGACCGCTCTGGAATTCTCTGGACGAACCGATAGCGGACTCCGTCTCCGCCAGGCTGTTTCACCTGGAAATCGCGACCAAGTCGCCACCGCAGCGCCGCTTCCCCCCGCTCGTCCGCCCGCCCGCGCCCAAGGGGCGTCCTAAGCCGTCGGCCGGCACCTTCGCGGCATACCGCGCCTAGCTATCTCCGCGTCCATGTTGCGCTCTCCGCGCGCCCGCGCAATTTCGCGTTACGGTTGCAACCAAAGCTTCAATGGAAGCTGCTGTCCTTGCGCGTCCGCGCTGGTAAAGATTGGTGAAGAACGGTGCTCGACGGCTATCGACGCGTCCGGATGATCCCTATTTCCGAGACGAGTGCTGGGGTCCGATCGTTTCGGACGGAGGCGGTATGGGCAGCCGGTGTCGAAACGCCGCCGGGGAGCCGGCACCTGTCCTGGTAGAGTATTTGTATGAAGCTCAATTTTCTATGTGTCGCTGCTGGGCGACTGGTGAACATGGTGGGCGTGCAACGATGAAGGCCGAGGTGTTCGCGGAGGCTGCCATCCCGGGTACCCCGCGCGTCCTGGTCGTCGACGACGACGCAGCGATGCAGCGCATGCTCGTCTCCTATCTCGGCGAGAACAGCATGCAGGCGACGGCGGTTTCCGGACGCGAGGGCGTGGTGCGCGCGCTCGCCGGGCGTGAGCCCGACGTCATCCTGCTCGATATCAACCTTGGCGATCAGGATGGCCTGGACCTGCTCCGGGAAGTGCGCGCCAAGAGCGTCGTGCCGGTGATCCTGATCACCGGCCATCGCCGTGACGAGGTGGACCGTGTGATCGGGCTCGAGCTCGGCGCCGACGACTATCTGACCAAGCCGTTCGGCATGCGCGAGATGCTCGCGCGGGTTCGCTCGGTGCTCCGCCGCCGGACGATGGATCGCCTGCACCCGGTGCGCCATACGGAGCAGAGCTTCGAATTCGCCGGGTGGGTGTTCAGCCAGCGCAACCGCCGGCTCAAGAGTCCGGAGGGGGAGACGGTGCCGCTCACCAAGGGTGAATTCGCGCTGCTCAGCGCCTTCGTTGCAGCGCCCCGGCGGCCGCTCACCCGCGAACGGCTGCTCCAGGCGACGCGCGTGCACGAGGACGTGTACGACCGCAGCATCGACGTGCAGATCCTCCGCCTGCGGCGCAAGCTCGAGCGCGACGCCAGCGCTCCCCGGCTGATCCGCACCGAGCGCGGCGTCGGGTATGTCTTCGACGTCGACGTGCGGACGGTGTGAGGCGAGGGCTGCTCGTACGGACATGCGCGGGCCTTGCCGGCGCCGCGACGCTGGGCGTTGGCGCGGCGCTGGCGGCACAATGGGTCGTGCAAGACGAGCCGATCACGCCGTTGCCGCCGGCGCCTGCGATCGCGCCGGCCAAGCTGGCGCTGGGCGCGCTGTTGTTCCGCGATCCGCGGCTGTCGCAGCGGCAAACGGTGAGCTGCAATTCGTGTCATGACCTGGGGACCAACGGCGCCAGCAACCGCAATTTCGACGTCGCGCAGAATGGCGGCGCCTTGCGGATGAACACGCTCACCGTGTTCAACGCGGCGCTCAACTATCGCTTCAACTGGCGCGGGCGGCGCGAGACCTTCGAGCGGTTCACCGCGCAGGTGCTGGACGATCCGGCGCTGATGGGCGCGGCGAACGGCGTGGCCGTGGCACGGCTGCGGCGCGATCCTGCGATGGTCGCGCGGTTCCGCGCCGTCTATGGTCGACACATCGACGAGGCTGCGCTGGTCGATGCGCTTGCGGCGTATCAGCGCAGCCTGGTCACGCCCGGCGCGCGATTCGACCGCTGGCTGGCCGGGGACGACCGGGCGCTGTCCGCGCAGGAGCGCCGCGGCTATGCCCGCTTCAAGGCGCTGGGGTGCGTCTCCTGCCATCAGGGCGTCAATGTCGGCGGCAACCTGATGCAGCGCCACGGCGTCTTCCATCCGATCGGTTCGGCAGACCCGGTGCTGGTGCGCGTGCCGAGCCTGCGCAACGTCGCGGCGACAGCGCCCTATTTTCACGACGGTAGCGCGCCCACGCTACGGCATGCGGTCCGCGCGATGGGGCGGGCGCAGCTCGATCTCGCGCTGTCGCCGCAGGACGTGGACGACATCGTCGCCTTCCTCGGCACGCTCACCGGCACCTATCAGGGCAGGCCCATTCGGCCGCCGGCGCCGGGCAGCCGCAGGTGAGGTCCATCGCCGTACTGCGCGCCGCCGCCGCGGTGACCGCGCTGGCGGCGGTGTTGCTGTTCGGCGCGGCGGCGCGGATGCGCACGATGGGGGACGGCTGGGCAGTGGAAGCGAACCGGGCGATCGAGCGCTACGCCTTTGCCGACCGTTCGCTGACGCGCGACATGCTGAGCGCGCGGATAGGGTTGCTGCGCAACTACGACATGATCAACCAGGATCTGGCGAGCGCCGACGAAAGCACCAAGCGGCTTGCCCAACGTGCCGGCGGCGACGTCCCGCTCCGTCGCGCGATCTCGCGGCTGCGGGACCACATGCGCGACGCCGAAGGGCTCGCCGAGGCATTCAAGAGCGAGAATGCGTTGCTGCAGAACTCGCTCGCGCGCGTGACGGCGCTGTGCAACCTGCTGCAGGATTCGCCCCGCGCCGGCACCGTCTCGGCACGCTTTCTCCGACTGACGCTGGATACCAGCCCGGCGGCCGTGGCGGCGGCGCGGGCGGCGCTGGCGGACCTGGCGGGCGGGCAAGGCGATCTCGAAGCCCAGCTGATCGCGCACGGACGCCTGCTGATCGCGCTGCTGCCGCGCGTCGACGCCATCCTCGATGCGGTGCGCGAGGGCGGGCGCGACGGCGAAATCGAGACCGTCCGGCGGCTGGTCGTGGAGCATCAGCGGCGGATCGAGGCGCGGCACCAGCGCGCCTTTCTCGGGCTGCTCGCGGCGGGCGTCGCGGCGGCGGTCCTGTGGCTCGCGCTCCTTGCCGCGCTTCGCGCGCAGGTGCGGGAGCGTCGACGCCGTCGCGAGAATGAGCGACTGAGCGCCACCGTGGCGAGCCTGCTGCTCGAAGTTTCGTCGGAGCAGCTCGAGCAGCGGATCGAAGACGCGTTGCAGCGGCTCGCGGCACATGCCGGTGCCACCGATGCCTATCTCGTGCTGGACGGCGACCAGGCCGGTCGCACCTATATCTGGAGCAGCGATGGGCGGCTGAGCGAACATTGGCCGGCACGCGTGGCGGTGGCCGCGCAGGACGCGCCGCTTTGGGACGACGACGTGCTCCACCTCGCGCTGCCGCACGGCGCGGACACGCCGCTCGGCGCGATGCTGCTGGCGCGCGGCACGACGTCGCTCCTGCTGATCCGGGCCCGCACCCCGGTGCCGGCGTTGCTGGGCTTCGAACGCCACGATACCGACCGCGGTCGCTCCGACGTGATCGCCGGGCTGCGCATGGCGCAGGCGGCGATCCTGCAGGCGCTGCGCCGCGACGGGCTGGAGCGCGCCCGCCTTCAGCTGGAGCTGCGCCTGGCCCGCGCGCGGCGGATGGAGGCGATCGGCGCGGTGGCGAGCGGCGTGGCGCACAATTTCAACAACATCATCGGCGCCATCGGCGGCTTCAGCGAAATCGCCGAGATCCATGCCGGTCGCAACCAGGTGGTGCGGGAGGACCTGTCGGAAATCCGCCAGGCGGTCGATCGCGCCCGCGAGCTGGTCGATGAAATTCTCGCCTTCGGACGGGGGCACGACGCCGAATATAGGCCGCTGACACTGCAGGCGCTGGTGGAGGAGACGGTGCGGCTCGTCCGGGCGGCCGGGCGCGGGACGATTCACTTCGTAGCGCAGGATTGGCCGGCGGCGCGCGCAGTGCAGGGCAATGCCGCGCAGCTCCAGCAGGTGTTCATGAACATCTGCAACAACGCCTTCCATGCGACGCCGGCGGATCCCCATGTCGACGTTACCCTCACCTTTCGCGCCGAATGCAGGCCGCGCACGTTCAGCCATGCCAGTCTGGACGCGGGCGATTATGCCGTGGTGACGATCGCGGATCGCGGATGCGGCATCGCCGCCGCCGCCCAGCCACGGCTCTTCGAGCCTTTCTTCACCGGACGGCAGGGCGGCACCGGGCTTGGCCTGTCGACTGCCTGGGAGATCGTGCAGGCGCATGGCGGCACGATCGACGTCCGCAGCGCAACCGGCAAGGGCAGCAGCTTCCATATCTGGCTGCCGGCGATGCGTGCACGGCTGCTCGTACCGGTGCAGCAGGCGGCGGCGCCGGCGTCGGGAAACGGCGAGTGCGTGCTGGTGGTCGCGCCCGAGGCGGTACGCGAGGCGGTCGAGGATCTGGTGGCGCAGCTCGGCTACGAGCCGGTGAGCGTCGATCCGACGCGCGCGGACATCGGTGCGCAGGCGGACGCGGCGGGTGCCGATGCGGTGCTGCTGGTCGACGCGCCGGATGCGGCGCGCTCTTTCGTGCCGACGGGCCCGGCGGGGCCGCAAGCTGGCGTGCTGCTCCTGATGCGGCCGGCAGGCGGACGCGCATTCGCGCCGGTGCCGCTCGCAGCGCCGCTCGATCCGGTCGCGCTCGCTGCCGCGCTTCGCCCGCTGGCCGTCGAGCCAACACTACAGTCGTAACCGCAAGCTACCCGGTCCGACATGCGGCTGAAACCGTCGCTCGGGCACAGCCGGCCCGACGGTCGCCGCCTGTGGTTGGGAGTGGATGTGTTTCGAGCCGGGGATTTCTGCCGCCGCCGCGGAGGCGCGCATCGTGTCCGCTGACGGGCGCGTCGCCTGGCGCGAGGGGCTGTTCCTGCGCCAGCAGCATTTCCAGCAGCTGGAGCGCCATCTCGACGCGCAGCTCGCGGCCGCCGCCCGCCATGCCGGGCCCTATCGCTGGGGCGTGACCGAGCTGGTGATCAACCAGGATCTCGCCGCGCTCGGCAAGTTCGCGATCGAGAAGCTCTCGGGCGTGCTCCCCGACGGGCTGCACTTCGCCATTCCGGGCACGCTGCCGCCGCCGCCGCCGATCGACATTCCCGCCGACGCGCGCGACGCCGGCATCCAGCTGACGCTGCCGGCGCACCAGCCCGGCGCGGTGGCGTTCCGCGACGTGGACGCAGCCGGTGCCGAGGGCGCGCGCTTCCTGGTCGAGACGCGCGACGTCGCCGACGTGTTTTCCGAAGAGCGCGCGAGCGAGCCGATCGAGATGGCACGGCCCAATCTGCGCTTCGGCATCACCCGCGACCAGACCTATGGCCGCGTCACGCTCGAACTTGCGCGAGTCCGCGAGCTGCGGAATGGCGCGATCCAGTTCGACGAGCGGCACATCCCGCCCGCGCTCGACCTGCGCGCAATCCCGCGGCTCGCCGGCTTCCTCGCCGACATTCTGGGCCGCGCCGGCCAGCGCGTCGAGGAGCTCGCCCTGCGCGCGGTGGAGGCGGCCGAGGCGGGGGCGGAGAGCATTGCCAATTTCCTGCTGCTCCAGGCGCTCAACCGCTGGCGCCCGCAGCTCGCGCATCTGGCGAGCCTGCCGATGGTGCATCCCGAGCGGCTGTACGAGGCGCTGCTCGGCATGGCCGGCGAACTGGCGACGCTCACCCGCCCCGAACGCCAGCCGCCGCCTTTCCCGGTCTATGACCATCTCCGCCTGCGCGAGACGTTCGAGCCGGTGGTCGAGGCGATCCAGGCCGCGCTGTCGGCGGTCTATGACCGCGCCGCGGTCCAGCTGCCGCTCGTCCAGGCGGGGCCGGGGGCCTATACCGCGCGGATCACCGATCCGGCATTGTTCCAGACCGGCTATTTCTACCTGGTCGCCTCGGCGCGCATGTCGCTGGAGGATCTGCGCGCGCGCTTTCCCTCGGTCGCCAAGATCGGGCCGGTGCAGAAGATGCGGCAGATCGTCGATTCGGCGCTGGCCGGCATCCCGCTGCGCCACACGCCGACCCCGCCTCCGCAGATCCGCACGCTGCCGGGGCATGTCTATTTCGAGCTCGACCGCTCGGCACCCGATTGGCCCGCGCTCGCCGCCGCGCCCGCGCTGGGGCTGCACGTCGCCGGCGACTGGCCCGAGCTGCGGCTCGAGCTCTGGTGCGTGAAGAAGGCGCCGCGGTGAACGACGACGATGCCCTGGGCAGCGACGGCCACACCGTCTTCCAGCCGACGCCGCTCCAGCAGGCGCGCGCCCGACTTGCGGAGACGCGGGCCGCACCGCCCCCCGCCGATGAAGATTTCCCCGATCCGCCCGTCGCGGCACGCGCGCACAATCCGATCGTCGAGGCCGCGGCGCCGCTGCTCGCGCTGATCGCGTCGGCGCGTTCGGGCCGCATCGCGCTCGACCTGCCCTCGCTGCATCGCCGCGCGTCGGCCGCCGCCCAGCGCTTCGACGCGGCGATCGTGGGGGGCGGCTATGACGCCGAGACGCAGCGCCGCGCGCGTTACGCCGTCTATGCGACGGTCGACGACATCGCCCAGAACCTGCCCGGCCAGGCCGCCGACGGCGCCGAATGGGCGCGGCGCAGCATGGTGGTCCGCGGCTTCGGCGAGAATATCGGCGGCGAACGCTTCTGGGCCTTGCTGCGCGAAATGCTGGCGCAGCCGGCGGCGCATGCCGAGCTGATCGAGCTCTACCATGCCTGCCTCGCCGCAGGATTCGAGGGGCGCTACCGGGTGGCGCAGGACGAGCGCGGGCAGCGCGCCGCGATCCTGGCGAGCGCCTATGCCGCAATCCCCGCCGCGCGCGGGCTTTCGGAAACCGAACTGGTGCCGCACTGGCGCGGTTCCCCCATGGCGCGAGGGCGGGTCGGCTTCTGGGCGCCGATCGGGCTGGCGGCGAGCGTCGCGCTCGGCGTGCTGCTGCTGGTCGTGCTGGCCTTCCGGCTGGTGCTGATCCAGACCGGCCAGCCGGCGATGACCGCGCTGCTCGCGCTCAACCCCGAGCAGCCCTTGCGCCTCTCGCGCGCGGCGGCACCCGTCGCGGTCCCGATCGGTGCGCAGCAGCAGCGGCTCCAGGGCTTCCTCGCCGACGAGATCGCGCGGAAGCTGGTCGTGGTCGAGCAGGACCCCAACAGCGTACGGGTACGTACTACCGTCGGCACGCTGTTCCGCTCGGGCTCGGACCAGCTCGCCCCGGGGCGGCAGGCGCTGTTCGAGAAGATCGCCGAGGCCGTGGTGGGCGAGAAGGGCCAGGTGCGGGTGGAGGGCCATGCCGACAGCGATCCGGTGGCGAGCCTGACCTTCCCCGACAATGTCGCGCTGTCGAAGGCGCGGGCGGAGACGGTCGCGGCGATCCTGCGCGCGCGGCTCGCCGATCCGGCACGCGTGCAGGCCCAGGGCTTCGGCGCGACGCAGCCGATCGCGCCCAACGCCATCCCCGAAGGCAAGGCGCAGAACCGGCGCGTCGAAATCGTCATCGCGCGGAACGGATAACGGAATGCAGAAGCTGATGCGCAATTGGATGGCGGTGAGCGCGTCCGCGGCGGCGATCCTTGCGCTGATCGCGCTGTTCGGACTGCCGACGCTGTTCCCGCTGTTCCGCGCGACCTGGATCCGGCTTGCGCTGGTCGGCCTGGTAGCGCTCGGCTTCGGGCTCGCGGTGCTGTGGCGGCGGTGGCGCGGCAAGCGCGCGGCCGATGGCCTGGCCGAAGGGCTGGCGGCGACCGACGTGGAAGACGGGGCCGAGGAAACGCGCACGCTCGCCGCGCGGATGCGCGAGGCGCTGGCCGAGCTGAAGTCGCTGTCGGGATCGCGGCGCGCCTATCTCTATGATCGGCCCTGGTACGTGATCATCGGCCCGCCGGGTGCGGGCAAGACGACGGCGCTGGTCCAGTCCGGGCTGCGCTTCCCCTGGGCCAAGCGCGCGCTGAAGGGCGTGGGCGGCACGCGCAACCTCGATTTCTGGTTCGCCGACGAGGCGGTGCTGGTCGATACCGCCGGTCGCTACACCATACAGGATGCCGATGCCGGCGCCGATGCCGCGGGCTGGCGCGGGTTCCTCGACCTGCTGCGCCGCCACCGGCCGCTCCAGCCGATCAACGGCATTATCGTCGCGCTCGCTACCGACATGCTGAGCAGCGCCGACCGCGCCACGTTGGACACACATGCGGCGGCGATCCGCCAGCGGCTGGCGGAACTGCGCCGCACGCTGCAGGTGGAGGTGCCGGTCTATCTGCTGCTGCCCAAGGCCGATCTGCTCGCGGGCTTCATCGACTTTTTCGGCGACCTCAGCGCCGAGGGGCGGCGCGCCGTGCTCGGCGCCACGCTCGGGCCCGGCAGTGTGGCCGATGGCGCCCAGGTCGCGGCCGAGTTCGATAGCGTGGTGCAGGCGCTGTGGCAGCGGCTGCCGCGGCGGCTGCACGAGGAACCCGATGCCGCGCGCCGCGCCCGCATCCTTGCCTTTCCGGCACAGGTGGCGTCGCTGCGCCAGCGGCTCGTCTATCTCGTCGAGGGGGCATTCCTCGCCGATGGCGACGGCGCGCGCGACTTTCGCGGCTTCTACTTCGCCAGCGGCGTGCAGGAAGGCGCGACACTCGACCGGGTGCTGAGCGCGATGGCAGCGGTGTACGACGCGCCGCAGCCGCCGGCGCGCGAGGGGCAGGGGCGCGCCTATTTCCTCAACCGGCTGCTCAGCGAGGTGGTGATCCCCGAAGCCGGCAGGGTGCGTGCGGCGCCCGCCGTGCAGCGGCGGCGTCGCGTGCTGCTGGCGGGGGCGATCGGCGGCATGGCGCTGCTGGTTATCGCGATGAGTACGCTCTGGGCGGGAAGCTTCGCGCGCAACAAGGCGCTGCAGGCCGATCTCGCCGCCCAGGCGCAGGCGATTTCCGGCCAGATCGGCGCCTCGGGCACCGACCTGGTCGAGGTTCGCGCCAGCGACCCCGATCTCGAACAGGTGCTGCCGCTGCTCGATCGGCTGCGGACGCTGCCGCGCGGGTTCGCCGACCAGGCGCAGGGGGTGCCCGCGTGGCGGATGCGGCTCGGGCTGTTCCAGTCGGGGCATGCGGCGACCGCGCGCGGCGCCTATCTGGAAGCATTGCAGCGCATCCTGCTGCCGCGCCTGCTGTTGCGGCTCGAGCAGGTGCTGCGGGCCGATGCGGCGACGCCGGCGGCGCTCTACGAGCCGCTCAAGGTATATCTGATGCTCGGCGGGCAGGGGCCGCTCGACCCGCGGGTGGTGCGCGCCTGGGCGATCGCCGACTGGCGCACCGGTCCGCTCGCCGGCGACGACCGCGCCGATCTCCGCGCCGATCTCGCGCAGCATCTCGACGCGATGCTCGCCGATCCCAATCTTGGTCGAGTATGGCCGAACCGGCGCGCGCCGCTCGACGGCGCGCTGATCGCCTCGACCCGCGCCGCGGTGCAGACGCTCTCGCTCGCCGACCGCGCCTATGCCGAATTGCGCACCCGCGCGGCGGCGAGCGGTCGGCCCGACTGGCAGCCGAGCGGCGTGCTCGCCAGCGGCGACGCGCAGGCGTTCCGGGGTGGCAATGCGCTGCTTGCCGCGCAGGTGCCGTGGTTCTTCACGCGCGAGGGCTATGCCAAGGCCTATCGCCCCGGGCTCGCCGACGTGCAGACGGAGCTCGGCAACAGCCTGTGGGTGCTGGGGCCGGACGCCGCGCGCCAGTCGATCCGCGAGCAAGTGCCGGCGCTGCGGGCGGCGGTGGCCGCCGCCTATGCGCGCGACTTCATCGCCGCCTGGGACGGGCTGCTCGGCCAAGTGCAGCCGGCCGACTATTTCGGCAGCCCGGCCGCGCTGGGCGCGTTCACCCGCACGCCCTCGCCGCTCAAGGTGCTGCTCCAGGACGTCGCCCGCAACACCCGGCTGGGCAGCGAGGGCGGACAGGCGGGCGATGCCGGCGGCACGATCACCGCACATTTCGCGGATCTCGCTCGCTATGCCGGTGACGGCTCGGGGCCCGCACCGGTGGATGCGCTGGTCGACGGCGTGCGCAAGGCCGCGTCCGCCCGATCGGCGGCGAGCGTGGCGGGTGCCTCGCTCGGCAGCGACGCTGCGCAGGGGCAGCTGGCGGTGGCGCTCGGCGACCTGACGACCAGCGGCGCGTCCGCGCCCCCGCAGCTCCAGGACTTCGCGCGGCAGGCGACCCGCAGCGGCGCGAGTGCTGCGGCGAAGTCGGCGCAGACGGCGCTCGGCACCGAATATGCCCGCGACGTGCTGCCCGCCTGCCTGGCGGCGACGCGGGGCCGCTATCCCTTTGCGCCGGGTGCCGCCGACGACGCCCCGCTGGCCGAGGTGCAGCAGGTCTTCGCCATGGGTGGCACGCTCGATCGGTTCGTGCAGCAGCGGTTGCTGGCCTTGCTCGATCTGTCCGGGCCGGTCTGGCGGTGGAAGGCGGGTGATCCGGTCGCCGCCAGCTTCGCCGCGAGCAGCGCCGCGCAGTTCCAGAAGGCAGCCGCGATCCGCGCGCTGCTCGCCGGCGGCATCGCGGTCAATGTCGCTCTGGCGCAGCTCGGGCCCGAGGTGCGCGCGGTGCAGTTCGCCGCCGGGGGCGCCAGCTATCGCTTCGATGCCGCCGCGCGCGATCCGAAGCCCGTGCTGTGGTCGGCGAGCGCATTGCCGAGCGCGAGCCTGCAGCTTTCGGCCGAGCAGCGGGTCCTCTCGACCATCGAGACGCGCGGCAGCTGGGCGCTTTTCCGCCTGATCGACCGCGCGCGGGTGGCGAATGCCGGGCCGTCGACGCTGCGGCTGGGCTTCGGCGAGGGCGCGCAGGCGGCCAGCCTGACCATGGCCTTGCCGGGCAGCGAAAGCCCCTTCGGCCGCGGCGGTCCCTTCGCCTTCCGGTGCCCCGAGCGGCTATGAGCGGCGCAGCCTTCCTGTTCGGCAAGCTGCCGTCGCGCGCCGAGTTCACCAGCCGCGGCCTCCCGCCCGCCGAGCGCGTGCAGTGGGATGCCTGGTGCTGCGCGGTGATGGCCGATGGTGCCGCCCGGCTCGGCGAGGACTTCGAGGCGGCGTTCGACGCCACCGCACCGTGGCACTTCGGCCTCTTGCTGGCGGGCGGCAGCTGGCAGGCGGGCTGCATCGCACCGGCGTGCGACAGCCATGGCCGCCGCTTCCCGCTCGTGCTGGGACGCAAGGGCACGGGTGCCCCGGCGCCGCTGTTTCTGGCGGGCATGGCTGCGGCGATGGCCGAGGCGATCCAGGCTGCCTTCGCGCCGGTGCTCGATCTCAACGCGTTCCTCCCGGCCTGCGCGGCGCGCGTCGCCGGTCCAGCCGCGTCTGCGCCGGAGATGACCGACTGGCGGCACGATTGGATCGGCCGATGACGATCGCGACGCGGCTTCGCTTCGAACAGGGCGCGCGCAGCGATGTCGGCTGCGTGCGCCGGGTGAACGAGGATAGCTGGGCGGCGCGGCTGCGCGACGGGCTGTGGCTCGTCGCCGACGGCATGGGCGGGCATGCGCATGGTCAATGGGCCTCGGCGACGATCGCCGCGGCGCTCGAAGCCGCGCCGTTGCCCGAGACCTTCGAGGAAGCCGCCGCCGCCGCCCGCGCCGCGCTGCTCGCCGTCAACGCCCGCATCTATGCCGCCACCGGCGCGGACGGGGCGAAGATCGGCTCCACCGTCGCGCTGCTGCTCGTCCGCGAAGGCCGGGCACGGGTGATGTGGGTGGGGGACAGCCGCGTCTATCGCCAGCGCGAGGGGGGGCTCGATCAGCTGACCACCGATCATTCGCAGGTCGAGCAACTGATCGCGCGCGGCCTCCTCACGCGCGCGGAAGCGGAGCAGCATCCGATGGCGCATGTCCTCGCGCGCGCCGTCGGGGTCGAGCCGCGGCTCAACGTCGACATGCGCGACGAAATGGTGCTGGCGGGGGACGTGTTCCTGCTGTGCAGCGACGGGCTGACGCGGATCGTCGGCGATGCCGAAATCGCGCAGATCCTCGGCACCGAGCATCCGCGCCGCGCCGCCGACGCGCTGGTTGCGCTGGCGCTGGCACGGGGGGCGCCGGACAATGTCACCGTGGTCGTGATCGGCTGCGATTCGACCACGCTGATCGGCTAGAGCGTTTTCACCATGGGTGAAGACGCTCTAGATGTTTGTTTGCCGCATTTTCCGAGTCGTTGACCGTACACGGTCAACTTGAAAATGCTCTAGCGGGCGCCGCGCATCGCGGCGATCTGCTCCTCATAGGCGCCGCGGAATTCCTTGGCGAAGCGGTCCATGAACGCCTCGTCGGCACCGCGCACCACGCCTTCGAAGTCGCGGACATAGGCGCGCCACAGCGCCGCCTCGCGCGCCTGGCGCGACCAGCGGGCGAGGCCCGCCGGCGCGGGCTGCCGGGCGTGGATCGCGTCGGGGGCGAATTGCGCCAGCGTCTGGGTGAGCGCGCCGCGCATCGCCGACAACGTCGCCATCTGGTGCGCCTGCAGATCCTGATAGGCGTCCTCCACTGCGCGGGCGGCATCCATGAAGCCGGGCTCGGGCGCGTCGAGCAGCTGGAGCAGCGCGCGCTCGGGCGAGCGCACGAACTTGATTGGGTTGTTGCCTTCGAGTTCGAGGCTCGTCGCGGGCGTGCCGAGCTGCGCCTTGGCGCGGGCGCGGGCATCGACCATCAGGATCAGGCCGCTGACCATCTGGCGCAGCATGGCGCCGGCGGCGGCGAGCGCCTCGGCCGGGCGGCTGCGCAGCCGATCGGCGGGTACGCCCGAGGCGCGGAGGAACGCCGCCCAGCCGTCTTCGCCGATCGAGGCAGGGGCAGGGAGCATCTCGACGGCATCAGCCTGTGAGGCGGTCGCGGCGTGCTCCGGCTGCGGCGGCAGCGCCAGGGGCGCCGGCTGCTGCGCGGCGCTCCACGCTTCGGCGGCGCCGAAATCGCCGCGCGACCAATCGATCGCGCTTTCGGCGGCAAGCTGCCCCCAGACATCGCTCGCCGAGGGCTGGGTGCTTTCGCGCGGCGCGCTGGCCCAGTCGGAAGGCGCGCGCTCCGGCTCGGGCACTGCCCAGAGGCCGGCATCCGGCGGCGGTGCGGCCGGGAGATCGTCCCAGCCCGAGGGCGCGGCGGGCGGCGCGGGCGGGTCCCAGCTCCCCCAGGGCGACTCCGCCGGTGCCGCCGCTGCGGCCGCGACATGCGTGCCGGCACTCGCCTCGGCCGGGAGCGATACCGCGATCCGATAGTCGCCGATCGCGATCCGGTCGCCGTCGCGCAGCACGTGGGGCGCCGTCAGCCGCTCGGCGGAATCGTTGACGAACGTGCCGTTGGTGCTGAGGTCGGTGAGCAGATAGGCGCCGTCGCGATAGCTGACCTCGCAATGGCGCGACGAGATGTGGTGACGCGGATCGGGCAGGTGCCAGTCGGCATGCGGCGAGCGGCCGATCAGCGCGCCATGCCCGTCGAGGCGCAGCGGGGCGGGCTGGGCAGGGTCCTGCGCCGTGCCGGGCTGGAGGGTGAGGGTCAGCGTCATGGGGTGGTCTCCGCCTCGCGCCGGGCGAGGGCCGTTCCAAGATCGAGGGCGTGGTCGAGCGCGGCACGGTGGTCCGCGCCGGCCGTGGCGACGGCGGCGAGTACTGCGACCGCGGCCAGCGTGCCGGCGACTTCGCGGGGCGGTGCCGCCGGAGGCTGGTCCGGCGGCGCGATCGAGCCGCCCGAATGGAATGCCGCGCTGGCGGCAAGGGTCGCGGCAGTGGACGGGGGGCCTTGCAGCGCCGCTGCGCCTGCGGCGCGGCGCTGGGGCTCCGCGGGATGGGCCAGCCACGCCTGGACCGCCGCCATCGCCGCGGCGTCTCCAGGTCCCGCGACTGGTTCGGCGACCTGCGCTGCCCAGAGTACCGCCTCGAACCGGGGCAGCGCCTGGCCCAGGAACAGCGCCGCCTCGGCCGTCTTGCCCTCGGCGCGCAGCCGCTCGAAGAAGCGATCGGGCGCCGCATCGTCGCCGGGCAGCGCCGGCCAGCGCAGCAGCGCGTTGATCTGGCGCGCCTGCACCCAGATGGTGCGCGGCCAGCTCACAGGATCACCAGTGCACCGCCGTGCAGGGTCAGCAATCCCGCGGCCGTGACGGTGGCGGTGCCGAGGCTGTTGAGCGTCAGTGCGCCCGCCGTGTTGCCGGTGATCGTCAAGCCGTTCAGCACGATGCCCGCCTGGGTGATCATGATGCTGTTCATGCCCACGCGGAGGGTGATGGCCGCTTCGTTCATGATGATGGTGTTGAGCCCCACCGCAAGCTTGATCTCCCGCGCCGCGGTGATGTCGGCGCTGCCCCGCGCGACGTCGAGGCTGTGGTTGCCGGTCTCGACCGACACGCTGTCATCGCCGCGAACCTCGACCTTGCGATCCCGGCCCACCCGCGTCTTGCGATCACGCCGGACGCGCAGCTCGTCGTCGAGCATCACCTCGGCCACGCGGTCGCGCTGGGCGCGGAGATAGACCTGCTCGGCCCCGCCCTTGTCCTCGAAATGCAGCTCGTTATAGCCGCGCCCGCGAGGCGCGCCGCCCTCGGCCCCGGCATAGCTGCCGCTCGCCCCGATCGTCTGCGACCGGTAGAGCGAGCGGGTGCGATGCTCGGGCAGCGCATAGGGGTGCACGTGCTCCGAATTGTACACGCGGCCGGTGAGGATCGGCCGATCGGGGTTCCCGTCGAGAAAGTCGACGATCACTTCCTCGCCGGTGCGCGGCAGCGTGACATGCCCGAACCCCGCGCCTGCCGAGGGATAGGAGACGCGCAGCCAGCAGGAGCGCGCCTTCTCCTCCCCCTCCGACGCCCGCTTCCAAAGAAAGCGCACGCGCACGCGGCCCTGGGAATCGACATTGCTGTCGTCGGCGCCGCCCGCGACCACGATCGCGGTTTCGGGCCCGGCAATGGGCGCGGGCGTCACCGCGGGCGCGCGCCAGGGCGTGTCGGCGGGAACGGCCTCGATCGAGACGCGGCGCGGCGTCGCGTCCGCGCCCGTGCGATAGGGCTCGGCGTCCATCGCCATGTCGAGCGCGGTGACGACGAACTCGGCCCCGCGGTCGAAGGCGTCCTGCGAATCGAGCGTGAACCGCCCGCCGCAGGCGAGCCCGATCGCATCGCCGGTGCCGGTATAGACACGCTGGTTGGCGCGCGCCGCCTGCAGTGCCACCTCGGCCCAATGCTGCGCCAGCGCGGGCTCGACGAAGTCGCCGGTGTAGCGATGCACCTCCTGGCTGTCGGCCTTGTTGCGCGCGGGGCCTTGCTTCTCGCCCTCGCGCACCGTGCTTGCCTGATAGTCGAAGCTCTGCAGCAGATAGCGCCGCTCGCCGCCGCTGCGGACATGCTCGTGCCAGTCCCACAGTGCCTCGGCGAGCCCGCCGCTGCGGCCCGACCAGTCGGGGCGGAGCTTGACCGTGGCATAGCCCGGCGCAGGCTTGTGCGCCGAGGGGGAGTTGCACAGCACCAGTACATGCTCGCCCGCCTCGTGGCGGAAATAATAATAGATCCCCTCGCGCTCCATCAGCCGCGAGACGAAGGCGAAGTCGCTCTCGCGATATTGGGTGCAATATTGCCAGGGACGATAGCTGCCGGTCAGCCCACCGAAATCGACGCGGCGGCTATACGGCGCCAGCACCGCCTTGAGGATGTCGACGACGCTGCGCGCCTCGAACACGCGATAGGCGAGATTATGGTCGAGCAGGTGCAGCCAGGGCCGCAGCTCCAGCCTGTAGTGATAGCCCTGATCCTCCTCGCGCAGGAAATGTGCTTCGGCGAGCTGCGCGTGGAAGTAGCGCACATGCGCGTCCAGCTCGAAGACTTCGATCCTGGCGGCGTTGCCGAGCTTCGGCAGGAAATCCACCTTGTCGCGGACGACGATCTCGGCAGTGATCGTGAACAAGCTGCTCAGACGCTCGTGCGAAGAGAAGTTCAGAAGCTTGATCGGCGAGCCGACATCGAGCGTTATTTCGGCCTGGCGCTTCATGCGGTCGCGCTTTCCATCCTGTTACTATTGTCATCATGTCGTCGATTGATCGGCTTCCGAGCCGCGCCTAGGCCCGGCGCCGCCCGCCGGGCCCCGGCGGTCCCCCGATCAAGGATGCTCCCGACATGGCCATCGACCTCGAAACCCTGCTGGCGCCCGTCTCCGAAGACGATCCCGCCGGGCCCGACCTCGCCTATGACCCGCAGCGCCACCGGATCGAGCAGGCGTTCGACACGTCGGTCTCGATCGACGCCTCGGGGATCGTCGAGCAGCGCGCCGACACCGACTGGCGGCAGGTGCTCGACACCATCGCGACCCTCGCCACGCGGACCAAGGACCTGTGGCTGGGGGTCTATTTCTGCCGTGCCGCGGCGGAGTCGGGCAGGCTCGACCAGGTCGAGCTGGGCGTGGCGTTCGTCGCCGGGCTGCTCGACCGCTACTGGGATGCGGTGCATCCGCGGCTCGATGAATATGGTGTGGAGGCACGCAAGAGCGCGTTCGATGCGCTCGCCTCGGTGCCGGCCTTCGCGGGCTCGCTGCGGCGCATCGTCTATGCCGATCACGCCCGGCTCGGCCGGATCACCGGCGAGGACTTCGCCCGCTTCCACCGCGGCGGCGAAGGCGAGGAAGGGTACGGCATGTTCCGCGCGATGCTCGCCGAGGCCGAGGTTCGCGCGGCGCTGACCGAGGGCGCCGCCGCGATCGAGCGGATCGAGGCGACCCTCCACGCCATCGACGAGCGGCTGATGGCCAATGCCGGCGCCCGCAATGCCACCGACTTCTCCGCGCTGTACGACGCGCTTTCGACGCAGAAGATCGCGCTGCGGAGCTTCGTGCCGACGCCGGTCGACGCGGAGATCGACACGCCGGGCGAAGACGGTGTCGTTGCGGGCCTTGAGGTGGAGGAGGGCGGCACGCAGCCGCTGCGCGGCACCGTGCGGAACCGGGAGGATGTGGCCCGGGTGCTCGATCTGGTGCTCGATTATTATCGCCGAAACGAGCCGTCGAGCCCGGTGCCGATGCTGGTCGAGCGCGCGCGCGGCTGGATCGGTCTCGATTTCATGACCGTGCTCGAGGACATCGCACCCAGTGCGCTCGGCGATGCGCACGCCATTCTGCGCATGCGCGGCCAGTAAGCCAGCGCGGGCGCGTTCGGCAGGACGATGTCGGGCGGCGAGCGGCGCTGCCATGTGCTGCGGTTCCCGTGGCGGTGTGAAGCGGTGCGTGTCGAGATAAGCGCGGCCGGGTGCCGGGGGGTAGGAGGATTGCGTTGCGCCTGAAATATTGCGGGCGCCGAACGCGCGGCATTTCTCGTGCGTCCAAAGTGTCTTGTTTCGATCGTAGCTTCGCCGCCGGCTTCTGAAATCCGGCTGAAGCCGTCCGCTCGCTACTCGGCAAGCGTCGCACGGCGGATCCCCAACCGGTTTCCCCGTGCAATCGCAAACGCACGAGGTGGCTATGGTTTCGGCACGGGGCGGTCAGCGCTTCATCAAGGAGAACAGGGCGCCGCGCGTCCATATCGAATATGAGGTCGAGACCTATGGCTCGCGCCAGAAGATCGAGATCCCGTTCGTGATGGGCGTGATGTCCGATCTTTCCGGCAAGTCGCTGGTCGAGAAGAAACCGCACGACCAGCGCGACTTCGTCGATTTCGACATGGACAATTTCGAGGAGCGCATGGAGCGGATCGCGCCGCGCGCCGCCTTCACGGTCGAGAATACGCTGACCGGCGAGGGGCGGCTGGGCGTCGACCTGACCTTCAAGACGCTCGAGGATTTCAGCCCCGGCCAGATCGCCCGCGGCGTTCCCGCGCTCGCCAAGCTGCTCGAGGCGCGCGAGCAGCTCAACGACCTGATGCTCTACATGGACGGCAAGGCCGGCGCGCAGGAGCTGCTCGACAAGGTCCTGAAGGACCCCGAGCTGATGCGGTCGCTTGCCGCCGGCCGCGCGGCGCATGCCGAGACGGCCGAGGCCACGGCCGACGGCGGCGCAGCCGAATAACCGCAGATCCCGGATTCAGGAGGCACAGATGGCCCAGCAAGCAACGCAGCAGGACGATCGCGTCCAGCTGACGGAAGACGGCGCCGCGGACACGTTCGCGATGCTGCTCCAGCGCGAGTTCAAGCCCGGCTCGGACAGCAAGCGCGCGCGCATCGAGGAAGCGGTGAAGACGCTCGCCGAGCAGGCGCTCGCCGACGCCGCGGTGATCGGCGAGGACGTCTACATGACGGTCGACGCGCTCAAGGCGGCGATCGATCGCAAGCTCAGCGAGCAGGTCAACGCGATCCTGCACCATCCCGAATTCCAGCAGCTGGAGTCGGCGTGGCGCGGGCTGTGGTACCTGGTCGGCAACACGTCGACCGGCAAGGATCTCAAGATCCGCGTGCTCAACGTCTCCAAGGAGGAGACGCGCCGCCAGCTGCGCCAGTATCGCGACGCGGCGTGGGACCAGAGCCCGTTGTTCAAGCGCATCTACGAGGCCGAGTTCGGCCAGCTGGGCGGCCAGCCGTACGGCGCGATCGTCTGCGACTATCAGTTCGATCACAGCGGCCCCGACATCGAAGTGATGAAGGGGCTCGCCAAGATCGGCGCGGCGGCGCACGCGCCGTTCCTGGCGGCGGCGGCCCCGGCGCTGATCGGCATGGACAGCTGGCGCGAGCTCGCCAATCCGCGCGACATCGCCAAGCAGTTCGACGCTACCGATTATATGGCCTGGCGCTCGTTCCGCGCCTCGAACGACAGCCGCTACATGGCGCTGACGCTGCCGCGCTTCCTTGGGCGCCCGCTCTACGGCGCGAACACCGACCCCGTCGAGGAATTCGCCTTCGAGGAAGAGGTCGACGGCGATCACGACAACTATCTCTGGCTCAACGCCGCCTATGCGCTGGGCGTACGGATCACCGAGGCGTTCAAGACCTATGGCTGGTGCACGCGCATCCGCGGCGTGGAATCGGGCGGCACGGTGGAGGATCTGCCGACCGCGCTGTTTCCCACCGACGAAGGCGGGCTCGACGTGAAGTGCCCGACCGAGATCGCGATCTCGGACCGGCGCGAGGCCGAACTGTCCAAGGCCGGGCTGATGGCGCTGGTTCACCGCAAGAACACCGACCATGCGACCTTCATCGGCGCGCAGACGCTGCATGCGCCCAAGGCCTATGAGGATCCGGACGCGACGGCGAGCGCCAACCTCTCGGCGCGGCTGCCCTACATCTTCGCCAGCTGCCGCTTCGCGCATTACCTGAAGTGCATGGTGCGCGACTGGGTGGGCAGCAGCCGCGAGGCGCCGGTGCTGGAGCGCGACCTGCAAAGCTGGATCATGCAATATGTCGACGTCCAGCCCGACTTCTCGACCGAGGATACCAAGGCGCGCAAGCCGCTGAAGCAGGCGTCGGTCGAGGTGATCCCGGACCCCGAGAACCCCGGCTATTATCGCGGGTTGTTCCGCATGATCCCGCACTATCAGCTCGAGGGCATGGACGTGTCGCTGAGCATGGTCTCGCGGCTGCCCAAGTCCGGCAACTGAGCCGCGGGCCCGCCCAACCTCCCTCTTCCTCTCTCCCGCTTCAAACCCATCAAGGATGAATCATGGCTGTCGATATTTTCCTGAAGCTCGAAGGCATCAACGGCGAGTCGAAGGACGCAAAGCATCCTGCCGAGATCGACGTGATCGGCTGGAACTGGGGCATGAGCAATGTCGGCACCGCGCACATGGGCGGCGGTGCGGGCACCGGCAAAGCCAATTTCCAGGATATTACCGTCACCAAGTTCGTCGACCTCGCCTCGATGCCGCTGATGCTCAGCTGCGCGCAGGGCAAGCACATCACCAAGGCGACGCTCACGATGCGCAAGGCGGGCGGCGACAGCCCGCTGGAGTATCTCACCATCGTGATGGAGGAAGTGCTCGTCTCGAACATCCAGCACGGCGGCAGCAGCGGCGACGAGCGCACCACGGAGATGGTGTCGCTCAATTTCGAGAAGATGCACATGACCTACAAGGAGCAGACCAAGGACGGCACGGCCGGCGGCGCGCCCGAGTTCAAGTGGGACATCCTGAAGAACACCAGCGCCTGATCGGTCTTCGGGCGCTCCGCATCCGCCTCGGCATGAAGGCGCGGCGTCCCTTTTTCATCGACCAGCAAGAGAGCCAAGATGATGCCAGCCGATGTCGCGCAGGAACGGGCTATCGCGGCGCAGCTCGCCTCGGGCGATCTCGTCGCCGCGCGGCAGGCGTTGGCTGCCGTGGTGCGTAACGCCCCCGGCGACCAGCGCGCGCGGATGTTCCTGTGCCAGATGCTGTGCATCGACGGCGCATGGGACGGCGCGCGCAGCCAGCTCCGCGCGCTGGCGCAGCTCTCGCCCGAGGCGCAGATGCTGTCGGTCGCCTATGGCCAGGCGATCGAGGCGGAGCGGCTGCGCGCCGCGGCGATGGCGGGCGAGGAACGCGCGCCGCTGCTCGCCGGCGGCGAGGCCTGGGCGGAAGTGTTCGTCGATGCGCTCGCCGCGGTGGGGCCGGATGCGGGGCTGCTGCGCCGGCACGCGCTCGACGGCAGCCCCGATATGCCCGGCGAGATCGACGGCCACCGCTTCGACTATCTGTTCGACGCCGACAGTCGCTTCGGGCCGATGTTCGAGGCGGTCGTGGCCGGGCGCTGGGGGCTGATCCCGTTCGCGGCGGTCGCGGAGATCACCAGCGAAGGGCCGGTCGACCTGCGCGACCTGGTATGGCTCCCCGCCGAGATCCGCCTGCGCGACGGTGCCGGGATCGCCGCGCTGCTGCCGGTGCGCTATCCCGGCACCGAAGTGCAAGAGGAGGGCGCCCTGCGGCTCGCGCGGCGTACCGAATGGCACGAGGCAGAGGACGCCGTCCACGGCCTGGGCCAGCACCTCTGGACCACCAGCGACGGCACCGACATCGGCATCCTAGGCTTCCGCCGCATCCGCTTCGATCCCCAGCCATGACGCGGCGGATCAACCCGACGCTGTTCGACAAGCTTGTCGCCGATCTCGAGCTCGATGGCTTGCGCGACGAGTCGGTGGAGGTGCGCGGCATGGATCGCACCTCGCTGCGCTTCTACACCGTGCCCCGGATCGAGCGGTTCAACGAGGCCGCGCTCCGCACGACGGTGCTGCGCGAGCTCAACTGGCTGCTCAACACCATCTCGCTCGCCTCGGCCGAGGATCTCTCGGCGGCGCCCGAAGTGGCGAGTTCCGTCCTCAACTACGGCCTTGCCGACCTGACCGGCAGCCTGCTCACCCGGCCGGGCGTGCAATCGCGTGCGCGCGAGATGCGCGAGGCGGTGGCGCGGTTCGAGCCGCGGGTGGCGCGCGGCAGCCTCGAGGTCGAGGTCGATCCCGATCGCACCCGCGCCAGCAGCGTCGGCTTCGTGATCCGCGGCGACCTGGTGAGCGCGGTCGCCGCGCTGCCGGTCGAGTTCCGCTCGGACGTCGAGATCGAAACCGGCGCGGTCGCCTTCCGGGAGCAGTGATGGATCCCCGGCTCCTTCAGGCGTATAACGACGAGCTCGTCTATCTCCGCGAAACCGCGCGGGAATTCGGCGAGGAGCACCCGACCGTCGCCGGCCGACTGGGGCTCGACGCCTCGGGCGAAGTCGACCCGCACGTGGAGCGGCTGCTGGAGGGCGTGGCGTTCCTCGCGGCGCGCGTGCAGCTCAAGCTGCAGGACCAGTTTCCCGATTTCACCCAGCATCTGCTGCAGGTGGTGCAGCCGCACTATCTCGCGCCGACGCCGTCGATCTGCATCGCCGGGTTCGAGCCGCATGCCGGCGACGGGGCCCTGGCAGAAGGCGTCGCCGTGCCGCGCGGCACGCGTCTGCGCGCGCTCGCCGCCGATCGGGACAACTCCTCCGTCCAGTTCGTCACCGGCCATGCGGTGACGCTCTGGCCGCTCCGCGTGGTCGAGGCGGAGTATCTCTGTTCGCGCGCCGCCGTCGCGCCGTTCCTCACCGCGGTGGGGGCGGGGGAGACGATCGAGGCCGGCATCCGGCTGCGGCTGGGGACGACCGAGGGAATGCGGCTGGCCGATCTGCCGGTCGACGATCTCCCGCTCTATCTCGACGGGGCGGGCAGCGTGCCGGGCGAAGTGTTTCGCCAGCTGATCGGCGATGCCGTCGCCGTCGTCGCCCGTGCGCCCGAATCGGGCGCGGCCGGCGGCGTGCGCCTGCCGGTACCGGCGCAGCATGGCTTCGACGAGGCGCATGCGCTGCTGCCGAACGACCGGCGTTCGCACCGCGGCTATCGGCTGCTCGGCGAATATTTCGCCTGCCCCGAGCGCTTCCTGTTCGCCCGCCTCGAAGGGCTCCGCGCCGCCTTCGCCGCCTGCGAAGGCGAGACGTGCGACGTCGTGATCCTGCTCCGCCGCGCCGCGCCGGCGCTCGCCGGCGCGCTGTCCTCGGCCAATTTCCGGCTGTTCGCGACGCCGGCGATCAACCTGTTCGAGAAGCAGCTCGACCGCGTGCCGCTGCGCGGGTTCGAGCACGAGCATCAGGTGATCGCCGATCGCACCCGCCCGCTCAACTACGAGGTGTGGCGGCTGCTCGACGTGAAGGCGCATGGCCGCGAGGCGGACGATGTCCAGCCGGTGCTGCCGCTGCACGATTTCGCCGGGATGCTCTATGACTGGAGCGAGGCGATCTTCTACGTGCCGCGGCTGCGCTACCGGCGGCTCTCGACCCGCGAGCAGCGCGCGCGGCGGCGCGGTGACTATACCGGCACCGAGACCTGGATCAGCCTGACCGCCCCCGGCCGGCCCGATCGCATCGAGGAGATCGGCGAACTGTCGGTCCGCGCGCTCGTCACCAATCGCGAGCTGCCCGCGCTGGTGCGCGGCACCGGCGCGGCGCTGTCGGGCGAGGGCCTGCCGGTGCGCGCGATCACGATGCTGCGCGCGCCGACGCCGCCGCGGCCGCCGCTCGGCATCGGCGATGCGGCGTGGCGGGTGATCAGCCACCTCACCCCCAATTACACCGGCTTCGCCAGCGATCCCGACGGCAGTCCCGACGTGCTGCAGAGCCATCTCGCGCTCTACGGCCGCGTCGACGATCCGGCGCTGCGACGGCAGGTGGATGGGGTGCGCTCGGTCACCGCGCATCCCGTCTCGCGCCGCGTGCCGGGCGCGCAGCCCGGCTTCGTGCGCGGGCAGCAACTGTGCGTCACCCTCGACGAGGCGGCGTTCGAAAATGGCCGCATGTTCGTGTTCGGGGCGGTGCTAGAGCGCTTCCTGAGCGAGTTCGCCGCGGTCAACAGCTTCACCGAAACGGTGTTCGAGACCCTCCAGCAAGGGAGGTTGGCGCAATGGCCCGCGCGCATCGGCCGCCGTCCGACCATCTGAGCTATTTCGCCCGCGCCGCGCAGCAACTGCGCCGGCTGGGTCCGCTCGCGCTGCTGCGCGGGGCGGAGGCGCGTGCGCCGGGCCTGCCGCGGATCGGCGAGGCGAAGCTGCCCGCGCAGGACATCGCGACGCTCACCCACACGCCGTCGCTCGCCTTTCCCGCCGCCACGCTCGATGCGATCCGGGTGGAAGACGGCCGCGCGACGGTCGCCGGGCAATGGTTGGGGCTGACCGGGCCGATGGGGCCGCTGCCGCTCCATCTCAGCGAGTTTGCCGCCTATGAGCAGCGCTATTCGCGCACCCAGCCCTATGGCAGCTTTCTCGACGTCCTTGCCGGGCGGATGCTGCAGCTCTTCTACCGCGCCTGGGCGTCGACCAGCCCGGCGGCGAGCGCCGATCGCCCGGCCGACGACCGCTTCGCCGATCGCGTCGCCGCGCTGACCGGCGCGCAGGACGGCGCGCGCGCGGACAGCGCCTTTCCGCCCGCGGCCCGGCTGCGCCATGCCGCGCTGTTCGTATCGCCGCGTAGCCCGGCGGGGCTGCAGGATGCGCTCGCCGACCTGCTCCGCGTGCCGGTGCGGATCCGCGAGTTCGTGCCGCGCTGGCGTGCGGTCGAGCCGGAGGACGGCACGCGGCTCGGCGGCCGCTGCGCGGGACTGGGGCAGGATGCGATGGCGGGCGGCCGGGTGCGGACCTGGCAGGATGCCTTCCGCGTCGAACTCACCATCCGCGATCCGCGTGACCATGCCGCCTTCCTGCCTGGCGGCCAGCGCTATGCGCTGCTGGTCGCCGCGCTCGATGCCTTCGCGCCGCCGCATCTCGAATGGGACGTCGAACTCGCCGTGTCGGCCGAGGCGATCCGCCCGGCACGGCTGGGCGGCGGCGCCCGGCTCGGCTGGAGCGGCTGGACCGGGCGTGCGGCGCCCGGCGGCACCCGCGCCGATGCCAGGCTCGGCCCCAGCGCCCGGCGGCTCGCCCGCACCCTTTCCAAGGAGACCATCACGTGACGGAGATCAGCCGGTCGGCGCTGTTCGGACGCCTCAACCCCACCGCCCTCAAGGCGATCGAGACCGCGACCGGCTTCTGCCGGATGCGCGGCAATCCCTATGTCGAGCTGGTCCACTGGCTGCACGTGCTGGTGCAGGATGCCGGCAACGACGTGGCGGCGATCCGCCGCGCCTTCGCCATCGACGATGCCCGGCTGGCGGCGGATCTTTCCGAGGCGCTCGACCGGCTGCCGCGCGGTGCCAGCGCGATCTCGGACTTCGCGCCGCAGATCGAGGAAGTGATCGAGAAGGGCTGGCTGTTCGCCTCGCTGATGTTCGCCGCGCCGCGCGTGCGCACCGGGCATCTGCTGCTGGCGATGCTCAAGACGCCGACGTTGCGCGGGCTGCTTCACGCCACTTCGGCCGAATGGCGCAAGCTTTCCGCCGAGCGGCTGGGCGCCGACTTCGCCGACATCGTCCGCCACTCGACCGAGGCTGCGGGGACCGAGCCGGTGGCGCTGTCGGACACGCAGGCTCCGGCGACGGAAGAAAGCGCGCTGGCCCGCTACGCGGTCGACCTCACCGAACGCGCGCGTACCGGCGCGATCGACCGGATCGTCGGCCGCGATGCCGAGATCCGGCAGGCGATCGATATCCTGCTGCGCCGCCGCCAGAACAACCCGATCCTCACCGGCGAGGCCGGGGTGGGCAAGACCGCGATCGTCGAGGGGCTGGCGCGCCGCATCGCCGATGGCGATGTGCCCCCCGCGCTCGCCGAGGTCACCCTCCACGCGCTCGACATCGGGCTGCTCCAGGCTGGTGCGGGGGTGAAGGGCGAGTTCGAGAAGAGGCTGCGCGCAGTGATCGACGAGGTCGAGGCCTCGCCCAAGCCGATCATCCTGTTCATCGACGAGGCGCACACGCTGATCGGCGCGGGCGGCCAAGCCGGCACCGGCGACGCCGCGAACCTGCTCAAGCCGGCGCTCGCCCGCGGGCAGTTGCGAACGATCGCCGCGACCACCTGGGCCGAGTATCGCCAGTATTTTGAGAAGGATCCGGCGCTCACCCGGCGTTTCCAGCCGATCGCGGTGGGCGAGCCCGATATCGAGACCGCGATCGCGATGCTGCGCTCGGTCAAGCCGCTGATGGAAGAGCACCACCGGGTCGTGGTGCTCGACGAGGCCGTCGCCGCGGCGGTGCGCCTGTCGCAGCGCTATATCCCGGCGCGGCAGCTCCCGGACAAGGCGGTAAGCCTGCTCGACACCGCCAGCGCGCGCGTCGCGGTTTCGCAGCATGCCACGCCCGCGCCGGTGGAGGATGCGCGCCGCCGCATCGAACTGCTCGACGTGGAACTGGGCATCGCCGAGCGCGAGGCGGCCGGGCGCTATGCCAATGCCGGGCGGATCGCGCCACTGCAACAGGCGCTGGCTGAAGCCCGCGCGACCTTCGCCGCGCTCGAGCAGCAATGGGCGGGCGAGCGCGCGGCCGTCGCGGCGGTCGCCGAGGCACGCGCCGCGCTGGCGGACGGGGGCGACGCCGCGCTCGATGTCGCGCTTGAAGCCGCCGACGCCGCACGCGGCGACCGCGCGATGGTACATGGCGAGGTGACCGAGGAGATGGTCGCCGCCGTGGTCGCCGACTGGACCGGGATTCCCGTCGGGCGGATGGTCCAGGACGAACTCACCGCCATCCTCGAGATGGAGGCCCGGCTCCAGCGCCGCGTGATCGGGCAGGACCATGCGATGGCGGCGATCGCCCGGCGGCTGCGCACCAGCCGCGCGCGGCTCGACAATCCGGACAAGCCGGTCGGCGTGTTCCTGCTCTGCGGACCCTCGGGCGTCGGCAAGACCGAGACCGCGCATGCGCTTGCCGAACTCCTCTATTCGGGCGACGACAGCCTGATCACGATCAACATGAGCGAATTCCAGGAGGCGCACAGCGTCTCGACGCTGAAGGGCGCGCCGGCTGGCTATGTCGGCTATGGCCAGGGCGGGGTGCTCACCGAAGCGGTGCGGCGGCGGCCCTATTCGGTGGTGCTGCTGGACGAGATCGAGAAGGCGCATCCGGATGTCCACGAGATGTTCTTCCAGGTGTTCGACAAAGGCTACATGGAAGACGCCGAGGGCCGGTATATCGACTTCCGCAACACGCTGATCCTGCTCACCTCGAACGTCGGCACCGACCTGATCGCCAGCCTGTGTGAGGATGAGGAGACGGCGCCAGCGCCCGAGGCGCTCGCCGGGGCGCTGCGCCCGGCGCTGCTCCAGGTGTTCCCGCCGGCCCTGCTCGGGCGGTTGAGCGTTCTGCCCTATCTGCCCCTCTCGCCGGCGATGCTGCGGCAAATTGTGGGGCTCCAGCTCGATCGCATCATCCGCCGTGTGGCGGAGCATCATGGCGCGGCGCTGATCGTGGCGCCGGCGACGATCGACCTGATCGTGTCGCGCTGCGAGGAGGTCGCCTCGGGCGGCCGCATGATCGATGCGATCCTCACCAACACGCTGCTCCCCGATCTGTCGCTGGGCCTGATCGAGCGGCAGATCGCCGGCACGGCGGTGACGGCGATCCATGTCGGTGTCGACGGCGACGGCTTCACCTATCGCTTCGACGGCGACGGTGCCGACCTCCCCGCGCTGGCGGCCGAGTGAGCATGGAACCGATGCCCGACAAGGACGGGCCCGGCGACGATCGCACCGTCGTCGCGATCGAGCCCAGCGCGGGCGGGTCGCTGCCGGGCGCCGGCGGCGGCGGTCGCCGCGGCGCCAGCCTTGTGCCCGGGGACGTGCTCAACGGCATCTATCGGGTCGATCGCTTCATCGCGCGCGGCGGCATGGGCGAGGTGTTCGAGGGCATCAACGTCGAGAGCGACGAGCGCGTCGCGATCAAGGCGATCCGCAGCCACCTGGCGCAGGAAGACAAGATCATCGCGATGTTCCGCAAGGAAGCGCGCGTGCTCACCCAGATCGCCCACCCGGCGATCGTGCAGTACCGCGTGCTGGCGCGCGATCCGATGCTCGATCTCTATTACATCGTCACCGACTTCATCGACGGCGAGCCGCTTTCGGCGCACTTGGGGGGCTTGCTGCCGACGGCGGCCGAGATCGCGATCCTGGCGCGCCGGCTTGCCGCGGGACTGCTGGCGGCGCACGAACATGGCGCGGTCCACCGCGACATGTCGCCGGACAATGTGCTGCTGCCGGGCGGGGCGATCGAGCGGGCGAAGATCATCGATTTCGGAATCGCCAAGAGCCTCGATATCGGCGGCGAGACCGTCGTCGGCGAGGGCTTTGCCGGCAAGCTCGGCTATGTCGCGCCCGAGCAGTTCGGCGACTTCGGTCGCGATGTCGGTCCCTGGACGGACGTGTACAGCACCGCCCTGGTGCTGCTCGCCTTTGCGCGCGGCAAGGCGCCGGCGATGGGGAACACGCTGGCGGACGCGGTCGAACGCCGCCGCCAGCTGCCCGATTGCGACGGCCTGCCGCCGGCGCTGGTGCCGCTGCTCCGCAAGATGCTCGCGCCGAACCCCGCCGAGCGGATCCGCTCGATGGCGGAGGTGCTGGCGTTCCTCGACTCGCTGGTGCTGCCGGAGGAGGATGCGGCCGGCGCATCGCTTCCACCCGTCCCGGCGCCTGCCGTGCCGTCCGCCCCGGAAGCCGTGTTCGCGCCGGTGCGCGCGGTGCCGGCGCCCGCCGTCGCGGTTGCCCCGAAGCGACCGGCCGCCGCTCCCAGGCCCGCGCCTGCGCCGAAGCGGCGGCGCGGCAAGGGGATCTGGGCGCTCGCCGCGCTGCCGGTCGCCGGGGGCGCATGGTGGCTCGTCGCCGCACCCGCGTCGCATCCGCCCGCCGCTCCGCCGCCGGCAAGGCAGGTTGCGCGCACCGTCCCCCAAGCCCCTGCCGTGCCGCGTCCGTCGCCGGCGGCTTCGCAAGGCCCCCGCGTGGAAATGCCTGAACCGGCTTCCAGGGGCGCTGCGCTTCCCGTACCGACGCCGATCCCGGCGGCATCGCCCGCTGCGCTCCCGGCCGCCAAGCCGACGCCCGAGGCACCGGTGCCGGTGGCGCCCGTGCGCAAGCCCGAGGAGGATGCGGCGGGCAAACTCGTCGACTTGCAGAAGCTGGAGCGCAGCCACCATTGGCAGAGCAGCGGCGTCGGCGCCTGCTATCGCTTTACCGGCGACTGGAAGCTGATCGGCCATACGAGCAAGGCGGCTTGTGCGCTGACCGTGTTCTTCAACCAGTGCCACGTGAAGAGCGGCCTGTTCGGCCAGGTCGCGCTGCGCCGCAACGGTGCGCGTATCGAGGAACTGCGTGGACGAAAGTGGCAGGCGCTCTATGCCGATCGCCGCTGCGGCTGACGGCAGGGCGATCGGCACCGCAGCTTACTCCGACATTTGACGCGTGCCCCACTCCGTGGTTGAACCGCGCCTGCGCGGCCCCTAAGTCGCGCAGGCGGTCTTGGTACCGCTAACGCCCAGTTTCAGAATCATCCTCGTCGATCGGAGAGAGAGCTCATCATGGCGCTGACCGGAGAATTGTTCATCGCATCGAAGCGCGTCGCCCGCGACGCCGGCTTCCGCGCCGTTGCCGCCGCTACCGGCAGCGAGATCGAACCCAGCTTCAGCACGGCGACGCTGGAAGACGTCGACGCCGCCTGCGCTGCCGCCGAGGCTGCGTTCCTGCCCTATTCGAGCCTGTCGCGCGAGGAACGCGCCAAGTTCCTCGAAGCCATCGCCGAAGAAATCGAGGCGCTGGGCGACGAGCTGATCGAGCGCGCGATGCAGGAAAGCGGCCTGCCCCAGGCCCGCCTGCAGGGCGAGCGCGGCCGCACCGCCGGGCAGCTGCGCCTGTTCGCCAAGGAACTGCGCCTGGGCGACTATCTGCGCGTCCGCATCGATCACGCGATCCCCGATCGCGCGCCGCTGCCCAAGCCCGACCTGCGCCTGCGCATGGTGCCGCTGGGGCCGGTCGCGGTGTTCGGCGCGTCGAACTTCCCGCTCGCCTTCTCGACCGCTGGCGGCGACACCGCCTCGGCGCTCGCCGCCGGCTGCCCGGTGGTGGTGAAGGGCCACCCGGCGCATCCGGGCACGGCCGAGCTGGTCGCATCCGCGATCACCCGCGCGGCCGAGAAGACCGGCATGCCGGAAGGCGTGTTCTCGATGGTCGCCGGCACCGCCAACGAGCTGGGCAGCGCGCTGGTCAGCGATCCGCGGATCAAGGCGGTGGGCTTTACCGGCTCGCGCGGCGGTGGCCTCGCGCTGGTGAAGATCGCCCAGAGCCGTCCGGTGCCGATCCCCGTCTATGCCGAGATGAGCAGCATCAACCCCGTCTTCCTGCTGCCGGCAGCGCTGGAAGCCCGCGCCGAGGCGCTGGGCAAGGGCTATGTCGCCTCGGTGACGATGGGCGCGGGCCAGTTCTGCACCAATCCTGGCCTCGTGCTGGCGCTGGAAGGCCCGGCGCTGGAGCGCTTCCTGGCGGCGGCCAGCGAAGCGATGCTCGGCGCGCCGGCGCAGGTGATGCTCACGCCGAACATCCACAAGGCCTATGAGAGCGGCGTGGCGAAGCTCGCCGGCGTCTCGACCGTGCAACAGCTTGCGCAGGGCGTCGAAGCGCAGGGCCCGACCTGCGGCCGCGCGGCCTTGTTCACGATGCAGGGTGCGGACTTCATCGCCGATCCGAGCCATGCCGAGGAAATTTTCGGCGCGACCTCGCTGCTGGTGCGCTGCGCCAGCGTCGACGAGCTGAAGAAAGTCGTCTCGCTGCTCGAAGGCCAGCTGACCACCACGCTGCACATGGACGAGGGCGACGTCGCCGTCGCGCAGGAGCTGCTGCCGTCGCTGGAGCGCCTGGCCGGCCGCATCCTCGCCAATGGCTGGCCGACCGGCGTCGAGGTGACCGACGCGATGGTCCATGGTGGGCCGTTCCCCTCGACCTCGGACGGCCGCAGCACCTCGGTGGGTACGCTGGCGATCGACCGGTATCTGCGCCCGGTGTCGTACCAGGACCTGCCGGAAGCACTGCTCCCGGCTGATGTGCGCGATGGTACGGCTGTGCCGGCGCGGGTGGACGGCAAGCCGACCGTCTGAGGCTGTTCCTCGCTAAATCCCCCTCCCGCTTGCGGGAGGGGGATGGCGGGGCAGCGTTACAGCAGTTTATTCACAGCTCCAGCGGCGGCCATTGCCGCGCCGTGTGAATCACAGCGACGATCCAGATCGCGTCTTCGGCGATTTCATAGATCAATCGATAGCTGCGATGCGGGGTGAACTCGCGCGTTCCGGGCACGTCTGCCGGGTGTCCGAGCAATGGGAAATCCGCGAGTTTGGAGGCGAAATCACGAATCAACGTGTCGATGCGCACGGCTGCCTGTCGGTCGCGTGCGACGATATAGTCCCAGATCGCCGCGCGGTCTTGCTCCGCTTC
Organism: Sphingomonas sp. ABOLE; assembly: GCF_003950455.1. Lineage (NCBI taxonomy): Bacteria > Pseudomonadati > Pseudomonadota > Alphaproteobacteria > Sphingomonadales > Sphingomonadaceae > Sphingomonas > Sphingomonas sp. ABOLE. The sequence continues at coordinate 25,811 of NZ_QQWY01000024.1, read as the reverse complement.
GGTCGACCAGCGGACGTTCACTGGGCGTCAGTTACCCTTGCGCGACGTGCGGCGAACGCGGCTTCCACTTCTTCGTTGCTACGGCCTTCGCCCCGACGGATCGACGCGCGCGAAAGCTCCACCTTGTGGGTGACGAACGCGCGATAGGCTTCGGCATTTTCTTGCTGCTGGACGAACTCGCGCATCAGTTCCCGAACAACTTGCGAGGCGGGTCGATGCGCTGCCTCGGCCGCTGCCATGAACGCATCCCGCAAATCGGGTTCGAGTTTCATCGTGAACACGGCGGCTTTCGACATGGCAACCTCGTAAGCGATACTGACGAGGTATATACCATGTCGGAATGTCGCCGGGCAACGGGAGGCTAGAACTTCGCCTCGCCATACACCCGGGTGATGTCCCCCTGCCAGTCGCCATGATAGCGATCGAGCAGCACCTGCGCCGGCACCTTGCCGGTCCGCACGATCTCGCGCAGCGGATCGAGGAAGCCGGATTCGTTGTCGCCCGAGCCGTTGAGCCGGGCGCGCGCCTGGAGCCCCGCGCCGGCGATGTTCAGCACCTCGCCGGCAATGTCGGCCAGCTTGCCGCCGCCTGGCAGCGGTGCATCCAACGCGAGCTTCGGCACCGCGCTGCGCAGCGCCTCGCGGCCGTCCATCGACCAGCCCTTCACCAGGTCCCAGGCAGCATCGAGCGCACCCGAATCGTAGAGCAGGCCCACCCACAAGGCCGGCAGCGCGCAGATTCGGCCCCAAGGGCCGCCATCGGCGCCGCGCATCTCCAGGAACTGCTTCATCCGCACTTCGGGGAAGGCGGTGGAGAGATGATCGGCCCAGTCGTCCATCGTCGGCAGCTCGCCCGGCAGGACCGAAAGCTCGCCCTTCAGGAAGTCGCGGAAGCTGAGGCCTGCCGCATCGATATATTTCCCGTCGCGGTAGACGAAGTACATCGGCACATCGAGCGCATAGTCAGCATAGCGTTCGTAGCCGAAGCCGTCTTCGAACACGAAGGGCAGCATGCCGGTGCGCGCCGGATCGGTGTCCGACCAGATGTGGCTGCGGTACGAGAGGAAGCCGTTGGGCTTGCCCTCGGTGAAGGGCGAGTTGGCGAACAAGGCGGTTGCCAGCGGCTGGAGCGCCAGGCCGACGCGGAACTTCTTCGCCATGTCGGCTTCGCTGGCATAGTCGAGGTTCACCTGGATGGTGCAGGTGCGCAGCATCATGTCGAGCCCCATCGAGCCCACGCGCGGCATGTGGCGCAGCATGATTGCGTAGCGGCCCTTGGGCATGATCGGCAGCTCGGCGCGGGTCTTGTCCGGCCACATGCCCATGCCGAGGAAGCCGATGCCGAGCCGGTCGCCGACGGCCTTGACCTGCTTGAGGTGGCGGCCGGTTTCGGCGCAGGTGTCGTGCAGGTTTTCGAGTGGAGCGCCCGAGAGCTCGAACTGGCCGGCGGGCTCCAGGCTGATTGCGCCATCGGGGCCGGAGAGCGCGATGATGTGCTCGCCCTCATAGATCGGCTTCCAGCCGAATTCGGTGAGGCCGATCAGCAGCGCATGGATGCCGCCGCGCTCTTCATAGCTGGGCGCGCGGTGGCTGCCGTCCATCCAGTAGACGAACTTCTCATGCTCGGTGCCGATGCGCCAGCGCTCCGCCGGCTTCTCGCCCTTGGCGAAATACTCGACCAGCTGGGCGCGATCCTCGATGACCGCCGCGGTCTTGGTCGAAACGGTCTTGGTGCTCATTTTCGCGCCTCTAGCGATGCCGACGAAACGACGCCAGCGGATTTTTGTACCGTTCGGTTTACCAGTCGCCCGCGGCGCCCATCCACAGGCTCACCGCCGCCGCCGCCGCGGTCTCGGCGCGCAGGATACGGGGGCCGAGCGCGATGCCGATCGCCTGCGAAACGGCGCGAATCGATTCGCGTTCCTCGGCGTCGAATCCGCCCTCGGGACCGACGAGGATCGCGGCGGGGCCGGGATGGGCGCGCATCGCCTCCAGCGCGGGCACGCCGCCCGTTTCGTCGGCGAAGAACATCGCGCGGTCGGCCGGCCAGTCGCGGAGCAGGGCGGGGAGCTTCACCGGCTCGACCAGTTCGGGCAGCGCGGTGCGGCCGCATTGCTCGGCGGCCTCGATCATGTGGGCACGCAGGCGATCGAGGTTGAGCCGGTCGATCACGGTGCGGCGGGTGAGGACGGGCACGAGGCGCGCGACGCCCAGTTCACACGCCTTTTCGGCCACCCAGTCGATGCGACCCTTCTTGATCGGCGCGGCGCAGAGCCACAGGTCCGGCACGGCTTCGTGCGGGCGGAGCTGCTCGGTGATCTCCAGCGTCAGGTCGCGCTTGCCGACGTCGCGGGCGATGCCGAGCCATTCGCCGCTCGTGCCGTCGAACAGCTTCACCGCCTCGCCAGGCTTCAGCCGCATCACCGATCCCAGATAATGCGCCTGGGGTCCGTCGATCCGGCGCAGGCCGGATTCGAGCGGGCCTTCGACGAACAGGCGAGGGGCGGATTGCGGCGGCCAGGTGGGGGTTGCGGGCATGGGCCTTGCTGTAGCCGCGCCATGCCCCTTTCGTCCATCCGGGCGCGGGGTCACTGTCCCTGGTAGCGGATCTTCCACAGTTTGTAGGGCGAGCCGTCGGGCAATGCCACTGGCTCCAGCCAGTCCGGTACCCGTCCTTTGGCGAGCTGGGCGTAGAAGCCGACCGGGTTGTGCGAGCGGTAGACGGTGGTTTCCGCCATGTTCGGGCAGAGCAGCAGATAGGCCGCTTTGTGGCGCGCCGCGATCGGACGGAAGCCGTCGGCCGTGCCGGTAAAGGCATGGTGGACGTCGAGGATCGCCTGGCCGTTGCGGTGATAGGGCCCGGCAACGGCATTGTGGTGCGTCACCACGATCAGCCGGGGCCCGAGATCGACCTGGGTGAACATCGTCGCGGCGGGAATTGCGTTCAGCGTGCGCAGCTGCGAGGTGCGGGTGCAGGCGATGTTCGCCTGGCGCACCTTGTCGCTGCCGGGCCTGGGCGCGGTCTTGTTCGCCCAGGGCATCTTCACCCCGCTGGCGACCACGCCGACGCCCACAAAGGCGAGCACCGCCACGCCGATCCGCACCCAGAGCGGACCCCGCCGCACGAGCAGGGGCACCAGAATCCAGATCAGCGCGGTGATCCCGGGCACCGCGAGCAGCTGCGCACCCGGCGCCGCGCGCATCTGCCACAGCAGCATCGCGGCGGCGAAGGCCGTGAACAGCGCGACCGCGACCCAGCCGACCAGCTTGGCGCTGCGCCGCGCGTGCCATACCGCGAGCAGTGCGCCGAGCAGCCCCAGGCCCGCGACGATCGCGACCGGTACGGCGACGTCCGCCGGGTGGCGGTAGATCGGCCGTGCTTCACGGACGTTGGAGAGCCAGGTCTTGTAGAGCTCGTCCGAGACTTGCTCGGGACGGCCGAGGCATTGCGGGAAGAAATGGACGAAGCCCGCGACGATCAGCCCGCCGGCAACCACCGCCAGCGCCAGCCGCACCCAGCGCGCGGCGGGGTTGGCCAGCGTCAGCACTACCAGCAGCGCGCCGGCGGCGACCAGCACGCTCAGCCACACCGGCGTCAGCGCGTCGCAGCGCATCGCTTGGTTGGCATAGGAGGCGAAGGCCGCGAAGCCGATCGCCGAGCCGCCGCCCAGCGTGAGGCCATAGACCATCAGCCGGGCCCGCTCGGCCGCGTCCCACACCCAGCGCAGCGCGAGGATTGCCCCGGCCATCGCGCAGAAGGGCAGCAGCTCCAGCCCGATCGACAGCGAAAAGGCGCTGGCGAGGCCGACGACCGCGCCGCCGCGCGCGCCCTTGGGATCGGCAATGCCGGCCACCGTCATCGCCAGTGCGGCGAGCTGCCAGCCATGATGGTCGATCCGCAGCGGCGCGTACATCGGCAGCGTCGTGGTGCACACGCTCACCAGCAGCACCAGCGCGATCGGCCAGGCGAAGGGCGAGACGAGGCGGCGGACCGTGAGCGCGAGCCCGGTCATCGTGATCGACAGCGGCAGCAGGGGGGCGAGCCCACACGCCCATTTCTCTGCCGTGGCCATGCCGACAAAGGGCTTGAGCAGCAGGATCAGCCCGGCGATCGGCAGGTCGACGATCCGCGACCAGTGGATGTCGAATCCGCCCAGCGCCGGGTCCATCCGGTACTGGCGCAGATCGTACCAGCCCTGGCCCGCCAGCAGCGCGCGGACCTGCATCAACCGCATATTGTCGTCGGTGTCGCCCAGCGTCAGCCAGTAGATGTTGCCCTGGCGCTGGACGAGGAACCACACCGTCACGCAGGCCCAGGCGACCAGCGTCCAGAGCAGCCAGTGGCGGTCGAATTCGTCTCGAAGGCGGAAAAGCCGCTGAATGTTGGCCGTCAAAATCGCTTTCCTCGGATGCTGCCGCGCATTAGGGCGAGCGCCGGTCAGAGGGCAAGCGAGATGACGGCGGTATTGCAGCGAGTGGAAGCATTACGGGCCAGCGGGGTGCTGGGCCAGCTGATCCGCTTCGTCATCGTCGGCGGGCTCTCGACGGTGGTCTATGCCGCCGTCTACTGGCCGCTGGCCACCTATGTGATCCATCCGGTCGCCGCTTCGGTGGCCGGCTTTCTGGTCGCGGTGGTGTTCGGCTATTTCATGCACAGCCGCTGGAGCTTCCAGGGGCACGGCGCCGAGGAAAATGCGGCGCTGAAACTGAGATTCTTCGTCGTACAGGCGACGGGCATGGTGCTCAACGCGGGCTTCACCTGGCTGCTCACCGGCCCCTGGATCCATGGGCCCACCTGGTGGCCGCTGGTGCCGGCGGTGCTCGTCACGCCTTTCGCGACTTTCGCACTCAATCGCTTGTGGGTTTTCGGCTGAATGGACCGTATCGTTTACGACCGCATGGCGGCGCATGACTCCACCCATTGGTGGTACCGCGCCCGCCGCGACATCCTCGCCGACTATCTGGCGCGCTACGGCGCGGTGCCGAAGGACGCCAAGATCCTCGAGATCGGCTGTGGCACCGGGCACAATCTGCCGATGCTCGGCGCGTTCGGCGAGGTCGACGCGATCGAGATCGATCCGGCGGCGCGGGCGATCGCCAGCGCGCGGCTGGGCAAGCCGGTGGGCGCCTCGCCATTGCCCGAGCTGACCGGGGTGCAGCCCGGCAGCTACGACCTGATCGCGGTGCTCGACGTGGTCGAGCATATCGAGGACGACGTGGCCGCGCTCAAGGCGATGGCCAGCGTGCTCAAGCCCGGCGGCAAGATCCTGATCACTGTGCCCGCGCACCAGTGGATGTGGAGCGCGCACGATGTGGTGAATCACCACAAGCGCCGCTATTCCAAGGCCACGCTGCTGGCATCGCTGGAAAAGGCGGGGCTCAAGTGGCGCAAGCTGCGCTGGTTCAACTCGCTGCTGTTCCCGGTAGCGGTGGCAGCGCGCTTCGCCGGCAAGCTGATGGGCAAGGACGACAGCGACGATTCGCCGCCGCCGGCCGTGCTCAACAAGGCGTTCGAGACGATCTTCGGGCTGGAGCGGCATCTGCTCGGCCGTCTGCCGATGCCGCCGGGGCTGTCGATCATCGTGATCGCCGAGCCGAAGGGCTGAGGTAGCGCTGCGTCCTTTTCTCCCCTCCCGCAAGCGGGAGGGGGAATAGAAGATTTCACTCCGCCGCGTCGTTGTGCCGGGCCTGAGGCGACACGCTGATCGTCCCCGAATCCTGCTGGCGGTACCCCAGCGAGGCATGCGCCTGCACCGGCCCCGCGACATCTGCGATAAGGTACAACGGCCGGCGCTTTGATTCGACATAGAGCCGGCCGAGATACTCGCCGATCATCCCCAGCACGAACATCTGCACCGCGCCCAGGATCACGACGACCAGCATGGTCGATGTCCAGCCCTGGATCGCGTGCCCCATCGCCCAGGCGATCAGGATGTAGAGGATCAGCAGCACCGAGGCCGCCGTCAGCAGCAACCCGACATGGCTGGCGAAGCGCAGGGGTGCGGTCGAGAAGCCGGTGATCGCGTCGAGCGCAAAGCGGATCATCTTGCCGAGCGGGTATTTGGTCTCCCCCGCATGCCGCTCATGGCGGTCATAGACGAAGGGCACCTGGCGGAAGCCGATCCAGGCGACCATGCCGCGGATGAAGCGCGCCTGTTCGGGCAGCGACAACAGCGCATCGAGCGCGCGCCGGCTCATCAGGCGGAAGTCGCCGGTGTCGAGCGGGATCGGCGTGTCGGTGATGCGATCGAGCATGCGGTAGAAGATCGCGGCGGTCGCTTTCTTGAACAGGCTTTCGCCCTCGCGCTTGCGGCGCACGGCATAGACTACGTCGGCGCCCTGCGCGGCCATGGTTTCGCGCATCTCGGTCAGCAGCTCGGGCGGGTCCTGCAGATCGGCGTCGATGATCAGGATCTGCTCGCCGGCGCACAGGTCCAGGCCCGCGGTGAGCGCGAGCTGGTGGCCGTGGTTGCGCGACAGGTTGATCGCGACGAGGTGCGGGTCGGCGGCGGACAGGCGCTGCATCACCTCCCAGCTGCGATCGCGCGACCCGTCGTTGACGAAGACGATTTCATACGACTCGCCGACTGCGGCGCGCGCGGCGGCGCTGACGCGGCCATGGAGCATGTCGAGACATGCTTCTTCGTTGTAGCAGGGGACGACGACGGAAAGCTGGGGACGTTTCATGACGCGCGCTCTGTAGCGCTGCCGGAACGGCCCGTCGAGCGGGCGCGCATCAGGCGAACAGGCTGGTGACGAGCCACACGTTTGCGCCGGTGATTCCGGCGAACAGCAGCCAGCCGATCGCCTGCAGCCAGGCGGGATTGGCGAAGCGGCCCATCAGGCTGCGGTCGGTGGTGAGCAGCAGCAGCGGCGCCATCGCGAAGGGCAGCCCGGCGGAGAGCACGACCTGGGTCAGCACCAGCAGCCGACCCACCGCACCGTCGCCGAGCAGCAGCACGCCGATCAGCGCCGGGACCAGCGCCAGCCCGCGGGTGATCAGCCGGCGGACCCAGCACGGGATCTTGAGGTCGAGGAACCCCTCCAGGATCACCTGCCCGGCAATGGTGCCGGTAAAGGTTGCGCTCTGCCCCGAGGCGAGCAATGCGATGCCGAACAGCGGCGCGGCAATGGCGGCGCCGGTGGCGGGGACGAGCAGGCGATAGGCATCCTCGATCTCGCGCACGCCGGTATTGCCGTTGGCGTGGAAGGCGGAGGCGGCGACGATCAGGATCGCTGCGTTGACGAAGGTGGCGGCGAGCAGGGCGGCGATGATGTCGAATTGGGCGTAGCGCACCGCCTCGCTGCGACTGGCCTCGTCGGTGCCCGAGACGCGGGTCTGCACCACCGAGCTGTGCAAATAGAGATTGTGCGGCATCACCGTCGCGCCGAGGATGCCGATCGCGAGGTAGAGCGCATGCGGGTCCGTCAGCCGCGCCGGATCGGGGATCATGCCTGCCAGCACCGCGGCGCCATCGGGCGGCGAGAGGAACAGCTGCACCACGAAACACGCCGCTACCGTGCCGACCAGCCCGAGCATGATCGCCTCCATCTGGCGGAAGCCCTGTCCCTTGAGGCTGAGCACGATCACCACGTCGAGCGCGGTGATCAGCACGCCGATCCATAGCGGAATGCCGAGCAGCAGCTGGAAGGCGAGCGCGCTGCCCAGCACTTCGGCGACGTCCGTCGCGATGATCGCGAGCTCGGCGAACACCCAGAGGAACTTGGCGACCCCCGGCGAATAGCGGTCGCGCACCAGCCGGGCGAGGTCGCGGCCGGTGGCGATGCCCAGCCGCGCGCACAGCGACTGCAGCACCATCGCGGCCGCGCTGGAGGCGAGGATGACGAACAGCAGGCCATAGCCGTACCGCGAGCCCGCCTCGATATCGGTCGCCCAGTTGCCCGGATCGATATAGCCGACCGAGACCAGCAGCCCCGGCCCCATATAGCGCAGCAGCTTGGCCAGCGGCGACAGGCCCACGGGCACGCTCACGCTGCCGCGGACCTCGGAGGGACAGAAGGGCGCGGTAGCGGTGCGGGGCAGTTTGAACATGGCGGGCTCACGGACACGGGAAAGGCAACCGCCCTTGTGGCGGGCGGTTCCGGTCGCCGCAACCATACTGGGGCTGGGGCAGGTGGGAAGATCCTGCCTTCCCGGGCAGGATCTTCCAAGCCTCAGGCCATGGCCTTGGCGCGTTCCTCCACCAGCCGTTCGAACATGGTGAGCGGCATCGCGCCCAGCCGGATCACCTCATGAAACTGCTGGAGATCGAACTTGTTGCCGGCGATCTTCTGGGCGTTGGCGCGCGCGCGGGTCCAGGCGATGTGGCCGAGCTTGTAGGCGCAGGCCTGGCCCGGCATCGTGCAATAGCGCTCCACCTCGCGCTGCGAACGCGGCCGGGCGAAGCCGGTGTTCTGGACGATGTAATCGGTCGCTCGCTCGCGGGTCCATTGCTGGGTGTGAATGCCGGTATCGACCACCAGCCGCACTGCGCGGAACAAAAAGGACTGGAGATAGCCGGCGCGCTCCAGCGGCCCGTGATAGGCGCCGAGCTCGTCGGCCAGCTGCTCGGCATAGAGCGCCCAGCCTTCGGTATAGGCGCTGAAGAAGCCGAACTTGCGGATCAGCGGGCCTTCCGCCGCCTGCGCGGTGCTGATCTGGAGATGGTGGCCGGGCAGGCCTTCGTGGAAGGTCAGCGCGGGCAGCGAGTATTTCGGCCAGTCGGCGACGCTCTTCAGGTTGATCCAGTAGATGGCGGGGCGCGACCCATCGAGCGCGGCGCGGGTGTAATAGCCGTTCGACGCGCCGTCCTGGATCTCCACCGGCACCGCGCGGATCTCCAGCGGCGCCTTGTTGGGGTTGAGGAACGCCTTGGGCAGCAATGCCGCGACTTCCTGCACGCTGGCGTTGAGCCCCGCGATCAGCGCCGTCCGCCCCTCGGCGGTGTCCGGATAGAGCTGGTCGGGGCGCTCGTTGAGCGCGGTCAGCCTTTCGCCCACGCTGCCCTTCGTCAGCCCTTGCGCCTTCAGCAGCGCATCGAGCTTGGCGCTGATCTCCGCGACCTGCTCCAGCCCCATCTTGTGGACCTGATCGGGCGTGAAGCTGGTGGTCGTCCATTGCTCCAGTGCGGCCGCGTAGATTTCCTGTCCGCGCGGCACGTCCCACAAGCCGGCGGAGGGGCGGCCCTTGGCGTGGAGGTCCTTGATCAGCGCGTATTGGCGATCGAGCGCGGGATACACCTTCTCGCCAACGATCTTCGCGGCGCGACCCTGCCAGTCGCCCTGGAGCTGCTTGGCGGCGGCGCGGCGGACCAGCGACTGGGTGAGGGTGTTCGCGGCCGGATCGGCCTGGCGCAGCTTGGCTATCTGGGCGAGCGTCAGCTCGAGGCAGAAGACCGGCGCGATCAGCCCGCGTCCCGCGGCTTCCTTCTGGTCCGCGGTGTCCTGGTCGAGCGCGCCGGCAAAGGCATCGAGACGATCCAGATAGGCCTCGGCATCGTCCTGGGTGACGATCGTGTGGCTGGAGTTGAGGAAATCGGGCGTCGAGAAATAGGCGCCGCCCTGCTGAGTGATCGGGAAGGGGCGGCCGACCGAGTCGATCTGGAACCTGTCCTGCGAGACGGTGGCGCTGCGCAGCGAGTAGAGCACCACTTCGCGATCGAGCTGCGCCCCCTCGGACAGGGTGGCTGGATCGAACGCCTCGATCTTCGCAATCGCCGCCTTGGTATCGGCGAGGTTGCGGGCCTTGGCGGCAGGGCTGTCGTCGCTCAGCTTGTGCTTGAGCGCGGCGTTGGGGCCCTTGTCGAAGCCGAGCGAGGTGGCGAACTCCGGCGAGCGCTGGATACGCTCGGCGACGATCTGGTTGTAGACGGCGTTGATCTCGGCATCGCGGGTGCCAGCCATGGCGGCGCGGGCCGCGGCGGGGAGCAGCGCGGCCAGGGTAGCGGTGCTCGACGAAGCGAGGAAGGTACGACGATCCAAGGCTTTTCCCCCAAATGCTGTGTTTGCTGGGGGCAGCGTACCGCGAATCTAGGCAAGGTCCACAGCGTTTCCTCCCCCTGGCGGGGGGAGGATAGGGCAATCCGTCACACCCGCTCGGCCGAACTCACCGCGTCCGCCGCGCGCAGCGCCGCGAGCAGCTTCATCAGATGCGCCGCGTTGCGCACTTCGAGGTCGATCGTGTTGGTGTGGAAGGTCGTGTCGCGGTTATCCAGCCGTAGCCCCAGGATGTTGGCCTTGTGCTGGCCGATCAGAGTCGCGACGGTGCCCAGCGCGCCGGGCTCGTTCTTCAGCGTCACTGCGATCTCGGCGACGCCGCCATCGGCCTTGTCGCCCCAGGTCAGGTCGACCCAATCGGCTTCCTCGACATCGGCGAGGCTCGGGCAATCGATACGGTGGACGATGATCGGCTGGTCGGGCTTGCGCACGCCCAGAATGCGGTCGCCGGGCACCGGGCAGCAATCCTCGGCATAGGTGAAGGCGACGCCGGGGGTGAGGCCCTTGATGTCGATGGCATGGTGCTGCGGCGGCAGCTGGTCGTCCTCGCCGCTGGCCGAGCCCGGCATCACCGCTTCCATCACCTGCCGGTCGGTAAGGCTGCGGCGGGCGATCGCCTCCATCAGCGATTCCGCATCGGCGAGCTTCAGCCGCTTGAGCGCCTCGCCGAGCGCGCCTTCACCGGGGGCGACGGGCAGGCGGGCGACGATGTCCTCGTAGAGCTTGCGGCCCAGCCGGATCGTCTCGTCGCGCTCCTTGTGGCGGAGGTGGCGGCGGATCGCGGCGCGGGCCTTGCCGGTGATCGCGAAGTTGAGCCAGTTGGGCTGCGGCTCCTGCGCCTTGGAACGCAGGATCTGCACCTGGTCGCCCTGCTCGATCTCGGTGCGCAGCGGCACCACCTTGCCGTTGATCTTGGCGCCCACGGCCTGGTCGCCGAGATCGGTGTGGACCGCATAGGCGAAATCGATCGGGGTCGCGCCCTTGGGCAGCTGGATCAGCTCGCCCTTGGGGGTGAAGGCGAAGATGCGATCCTGGTACATCGCCATGCGGGTATGTTCGAGCAGCTCTTCGGGGCTCTCGGCATGTTCGAGGATCTCGATCAGGTCGCGGATCCAGCTGACCTGGGTGTCGGGGCGGACCGCGCTCTGCTTGTAGGCCCAGTGCGCGGCGAGGCCGAATTCGGCCTGGGCGTGCATGTCGCGGGTACGGATCTGCACTTCGACGCGGGTGTCGCCGGCGTGCATGATCGTGGTGTGGAGCGAGCGATAGCCGTTGCGTTTCGGCGTCGAGATGTAATCCTTGAACCGGCCCGGCACCATCGGCCAGCGGCGGTGGATCACCCCCAGCGCGCGGTAACACTCCTCCTCGGTATCGACGATCGCGCGGAAGGCCATGATGTCGGACAGCTGCTCGAGGCTGACATGGCGCTCGGACATCTTCTTCCAGATCGAGTAGGGATGCTTCTCGCGCCCTGTCACGTCCGCCTCGATGCCGCCGCGCCCCAGCAGCAGCTTGAGGCCCGACGCGATCTTGAGCACCCGGTCCTCGCCCTCGACGCGGAAACTCTCCAGCCGCCGGGTGATCGATTCATAGGCTTCTGGTTCGAGCTGGCGGAAGGCGAGCGTCTGCATCTCCTTCATGAACTCGTACATGCCGATCCGCTCGGCGAGCGGGGCATAGATGTCCATCGTCTCGCGGGCGATGCGGCGGCGCTTCTCCTCCTTCTTGATGAAGTGGAGCGTACGCATGTTGTGCAGCCGATCGGCGAGCTTGACCAGCAGCACGCGGATGTCGTCGGACATCGCGAGCAGGAACTTGCGGAGGTTTTCCGCCGCGCGCTCGCTTTCGGTCTGCGCCTCGATCTTGGAGAGCTTGGTGACGCCGTCGACCATGCGGGCGACGTTGGGCCCGAACAGCCGCTGGATCTCCTCCGGCGTCGCCACCGTGTCCTCGATCGTGTCGTGGAGGATCGCCGTCGCGATCGTCTCGTCGTCGAGATGCAGGTCAGTGAGGATGCCGGCCACCTCGATCGGGTGGCTGAAATAGGGGTCGCCCGAGGCCCGTTTCTGGGTGCCATGGGCGTTGACCGAAAAGACATAGGCCCGGTTGAGCAATGCCTCATCGGCTTCGGGGTCGTAGGAGAGGACCCGGTCTACAAGTTCATACTGACGCAGCACGCCTTCTAGATGGCGTCACTGGCCCGCTTTTTGCAACCGATTTGAAGCTGCAATCGCGGCTTAGCTGCGAGGCTGTGGCTGAAGGGCTGCGCCGCGCCGGTTTCCCACCCCCCATTTTTGCGATAGGGTGACCCCATGGGTGGAGCCGTTCGAGAGACGCTGCGGGCCATGGCGCGGGAATGCAGCCTGCCAGCCGCGCTGGAGGCGATGGGCGAACGCTGGTCGTTCCTGATCCTGCGCGGCGCGTTCAACGGCCTGCGCCACTTCGAGGAATTCCAGAGCGAACTGGGCATCGCCCGCAACATCCTCGCCAATCGGCTGGCGCGGCTGGTCGAGCACGGCATCCTTGCCCGGCAGCCTTGTGCCGACGATCGCCGCAAGGTGGAGTATCGGCTGACCGACAAGGGGCACGCGCTGCTGCCGACGATGGTGGCGCTGCGCCAATGGGGCGAGCGCTGGGAGACCGGCGTGCCGGCCTCGCCGATCCTCGTCGATGCCCGCGACGGCAAGCCGATCGCGCCGGTGACGGTGCAGGCGCAGGACGGCCGGGTGCTGGGCAAGGGCGACCTGCTCTGGGCGCTTCCCGAGGAGGCGGAAGAAGCCCGCGCGGCGGAGTAAGTCTGCCCCTTGCGCGCCGCCGAAGCGTAAATGCTTCTATAATGCGCCCGTGCATCAGGGAAATTTGCGCATGACGTTCAGCATTTCGACGGTGGGGATCAACGGCGTGCGGGGCGTGGCGGTAATCGCTGCGACCCACGGCAGCACGAGCGGCCCCGTCGACGAGACCGCCGAAGCCTTTCTTCGCGAAGCCCGCAAGAGCCCGGCCGAGCGCACCAAGGAAGCCGTGCTCAAGCGCTACAACCTGACGCAGGAACAGTTCGACCAGCTTGCCCCCGAAAAGCAGGCCGCGATCCGGAGGGAAATCGAGGACGAGATGCGCCGCAAGCTGGGCCGGGCCCAGGGCGGCGCCTTCGCCGACGTGGTCGTCTAGGCGCCGATCGCCAGCAGCGCGGCGCGTACCGCCTCCGGGATCGGCTTCGGGCGGCGCGTGTCCAGATCGAGATGGACGCTGACCAGTTCCACCTCGGCGTGGAGGTCGCCGGTCTCCGCATGGCAGAGGTCGGCGCGCATCGTCATGCTGCTGTTGCCCAGCCGCTCGACGCGGACGAACACCTCCACCAGGTCGTCGAAGCGGAACGGGCGCTTATACTCGACCTGCGCGCGGACGACGTTGAACTCCGCCTCCATCCATTCGGGCCCAAGCCTGGCGAGATCCGCCCAGCGCCAGAATTCGGTGAGCCCGACATCGGCATATTCGAGATAGCGCGAGTTGAAGACGATCTTCTGCCCGTCGATCTCGGAATAGCGGACGCGGAAGCGGGTGGAGAAGGGAAAGCCGGGGCGGGACATGGGGGCGCGCTTTGCCCCGATTGGGGCAAGGTTCGCAAGTGCGGGGTGCACATGTGGGCGTGCCGTCTTTGAACAGGATTGTCATCCCGGCGGAAGCCGGGATCCATTTGCCAGAACGCCGGGGATGGAGCCTAGCGGGAGGCCTCAATGGATCCCGGCTTTCGCCGGGATGACGGTTGTGGTGCGCGAGGCCTCGCTTTTGCAGCTGCAGGACTTCACCAGGTCATTTTGCTGAGACGGCCATTTGGCCGCCGCCATCACCCCGCGTTCGCCGCCGGCGTGTTGACCCCCATCGACTGGAGATACTTTTTCACGTTGCGCGCCGCCTGGCGGAGGCGCTGTTCGTTCTCCACCATCGCGATGCGGACATAGCCCTCACCATTTTCGCCATAGCCCACGCCCGGCGCCACCGCGACCTTGGCATGGGTGAGCAGTTGCTTAGAGAACTCCAGGCTGCCGAGATGCGCCAGCGCCGGCGGCAGCGGCGCCCAGGCGAACATCGAGGCGCGGGGGGAAGGGATCTCCCAGCCGGCGCGGGCGAAGGCCTCCACCATCACGTCGCGGCGCTTGTGGTAGAGCAGGCGGTTCTTCTCGACGATGTCCTGCGGGCCGTTGAGCGCGGCGCAGGCGGCGGCCTGAATCGGCGTGAAGGCGCCGTAGTCTAGATACGACTTTACCCGCGACATCGCCGCGATCAGCTGCTTGTTCCCCACCGCGAAGCCGATCCGCCAGCCGGCCATCGAATAGGTCTTGCTGAGCGAGGTGAACTCGACCGCGACGTCCTTGGCGCCCTTGACCTGGAGGATCGACGGCGTCGGCTTGCCATCGAAATACAGCTCCGAATAGGCGAGGTCGGAGAGGATCCAAACCTGGTTCTCGCGCGCCCAGGCGACGAGGCGTTCGTAGAAGGCGAGGTCCACCGTCTCCGCCGTCGGGTTCGACGGATAGTTGACGACGAGAATCGACGGGCGCGGCACGGTGAAGTTCATGGCGCGCTCGAGGCTTTCGAAATAGGCGTCGTCGGGCGTGGTCGGCACCGCGCGGATCGTGGCACCCGCGATGATGAAGCCGAAGGTATGGATCGGGTAGCTCGGGTTCGGCGCCAGCACCACGTCGCCCGGCGCGGTGATCGCGGTGGCGAGGCTGGCCAGGCCCTCCTTGGAGCCCATCGTCACCACGACTTCGGTCTCGGGATCGAGTTCCACGCCGAAGCGGCGGCCATAATAGTTCGCCTGGGCGCGGCGCAGGCCCGGAATGCCCTTCGACTGCGAATAGCCATGCGCGTCGGGCTTGCGCGCCACTTCGCAGAGCTTCTCGATCACATGGTCGGGCGGCGGCAGGTCGGGGTTGCCCATGCCGAGATCGATGATGTCCTCTCCGCCCGCGCGTGCCGCCGCCCGCATCGCGTTCACTTCGGCGATGACATAGGGGGGCAAGCGCTTGATGCGGTAGAATTCTTCGGACATTTCCTCGACTTTCAAGGGTTCTGGCATGCGACACAAAATTGTGTCGTGCGGTCATTCTACGCCATAATAACCAAGTCGGGAATGACGCATTGCATTGCCTGCGCTAAGGCGGGGCAAAGGAGAGGATCGAATGCCCGACACGCTCACGCCGACCCTGCCGCGCCTCGAAGACCTGCAGCACTGGACCTGGGTGCTGGGCCGGGCGCAGCAGATGATGTTGGAGCATGGGCTGGACCTGATGGAGCATGTGCCTGCCGCGCCGCCCTTCGGCATGCTGCTCGATCCCACGCCCGCGATGCGCGCCAGCGCCGACTTCTGGGCGGACACGATGCAGTTGTGGCAGCGCTTCCTCGACCCAGCCAACGCCGAGCCCTTCGTCGAATCGCCCGAACAGGCGCGCGACAGGCGCTTCAAGGCGCCGCAATGGCGCGAGGAGCCGATCTTCGATTTCCTCCGCCAGAGCTATTTCGTCATCGCCGATCACCTGCTCAAGAATGTCGAGGCGCTGGAGCATGTCGACGGCCGGCAGAAGGACCAGATCCGCTTCGCCACGCAAGGCTTCATCGATGCGATCAGCCCGACCAACTTCCCCGCGACCAACCCGCAGGTGATCGAGAAGATCGTCGAGACCAAGGGCGAGAGCCTGCTCAAGGGCTTGCAGCACATGCTGCAGGACATGGCCAAGGGACAGATGACGCAGACCGCGGCGGGGGCGTTCGAGCTCGGTCGCAATCTGGCGATGACGCCCGGCAAGGTGATCAAGCGCACCCCGCTCTACGAGCTGATCCAGTATTCGCCGACGACCGACGAAGTCCTGGAGACCCCGCTGATCATCTTCCCGCCCTGGATCAACCGCTTCTACATCCTCGACCTGACGCCGGAGAAAAGCTTCATCCGCTGGGCGGTGGAGCAGGGGATCACCGTGTTCGTCGTTTCGTGGCGCTCGGCCGATGCGAGCATGAAGGACGTGGTGTGGGACGATTATGTCGAGCGCGGCCAGATCGACGCGATCGACACGGTGCGCGACCTGCTCGGGGTCGAGAGCGTCCATACCATCGGCTATTGCGTGGCCGGCACGACGCTGGCGGCAACGCTGGCGGTGCTCGCGGCGCGCGATCAGGCGGCGAAGGTGGCGAGTGCGACCTTCTTCACCGCCCAGGTCGACTTCACCGAAGCGGGCGACCTGCGCGTCTTCATCGACGACGACCAGCTGGCGATGATCCGCAGCCTGAGCGCCGATGGATTCCTCGACGGGCGCTACATGGCGGCGACCTTCAACCTGCTGCGCGGGCGCGACCTGATCTGGAATTACGTCACCAACAACTATCTGATGGGGCAGGAATATGCCCCTTTCGACCTGCTCCACTGGAACTCGGACGTTACGAACCTGCCGGCGAGCTGGCATCTCAGCTACCTCACCGACCTGTACCGCGACAACAAGCTGATCGCGCCAGGCGCGCTGCGCATCGGCGGCACCCCGGTCGACCTTTCGAAGGTCACCACGCCCAGCTACATCCAGGCGGGTCGCGAAGATCATATTGCGCCTGCCAAAAGTGTGTGGAAGTTGACCGAGTATTTTCGTGGGCCGCACAAGTTCGTGCTCGCCGGCTCCGGCCATATCGCAGGTGTAATAAACCCCCCATCTGCTAAAAAATACCAATACTGGACCAATCAAGGTCCTGCCGAGTCGCTGGAATCCTTTCTCGAAAAGGCGACGGAACATGCCGGAAGTTGGTGGCCAGACTGGCTCGATTGGCTCCGTGCGGTGAGCGGTGCCAAAGTTGCGGCAAACGGCGCACGGGTTCCTGGGGGTGGGAACCTTTGTGCAGTTGCGGAAGCCCCCGGCGATTATGTTAAGATGCGGTGAGAAAATGTTGTGAAAATGCGTCGTTTGTAACTTTTTGTGCGGCGCACAATGACGCCTTGCAAATCTGGCGCCATCTCGTTATATGCTGCGGTGCAGCAATAGGCAGGGAAGCTAGTCACATGGCCAGCAAGGGACCCAAGACGACGGCCAAACCCGCCGCCAAAACGGCGGCACGTGGTGCTCCCAAGCCCGCGATTCTGGCCGAAGCTGCCGCGGTGACGCCGCCGCCCGTACCCCCCTTGGCCGAGACGATCGTCCCGGTCGGGGCCCTGGTACCGGCGCCGGTCGAGACCGCTGCACCGCAGGAAGTGAAGACCCACGTTGAAGAGACGATCGCCGCCCCCGCGGAAACGGCCGAGGCCGTCGCCGAACCGGTGATCGAAGCCGTAGAGACCGTCGCGTCGGCGGTCACCACCAGCACCGCGAAGGAAACGACCACCATGGCTACCACCTACGAGAACGCGACCGCGCAGGCCCACAGCGCATTCGCCGACATGAACGAGCGCGCCAAGGCCGCTGTCGAGAAGTCGACCAAGCTGGTCGAAGAGGCCAACGAGTTCGCCAAGGGCAACATCGAGGCGCTGGTCGAATCGGGCCGCATCGCCGCCAAGGGCTTCGAGAGCCTGGGCCAGGAAGCTGCCGACTATAGCCGCCGCTCGTTCGAGAGCGCGACTGCCGCGATGAAGAACCTCGCTTCGGTCAAGTCGCCGACCGACTTCTTCAAGCTGCAGAGCGATTACATGCGCAGCGCGTTCGACTCCTATGTCGCCGAAGCCTCGAAGCACACCGAAGCGATGATCAAGCTGGCCGGCGACGCCGCGCAGCCGATCTCGAACCGCTTCGCGGTTGCGGTCGAGAAGGTGAAGACCACCGCCTGATCGGCGTTGTCGGCCCGGATTGGAACGATTTGGGGGCGGTCGCTGCGGCGATCGCCCCTTTTTCGTGGCGACAAAATGCCGATGAAGCCTCTCCATGCCTTGCCCTTGGGGGCGCTGCGACATATTTTGCCATGCCTATGGTCGAGCTTCGTACAACACAGATTCGGATGGCCGAGGACGGCGACCAGGACGATCGCGGTAACGACAACGCGGTCGGCATTGCCACGCGCACCCGCACCCGTACCAAGAAGCCGACCCCGTACCGGGTGTTGATGCTCAACGACGACTATACCCCGATGGAGTTCGTCGTGCTGGTGCTGCAGCGCTTCTTCCGGATGAACATCGAGGAAGCGACCCAGGTGATGCTCCACGTCCACCAGCGCGGCGTGGGCGTGTGCGGGGTGTTCAGCTACGAAGTCGCCGAGACCAAGGTCTCGCAGGTGATCGACTTCGCCCGGCAGAACCAGCACCCGCTGCAGTGCACGTTGGAGAAGGCGTAGGCGTTCCGGCCGCGTCATCGTGATCGGCGGTGTACTAGCTCCAAATGCACAACATCCGTCATCCCCGCGAAGGCGGGGATCCATCGGCGCTGACTCTTCGGTTCTTTCCCCAGCGTCCTGGCAAATGGATTCCCGCCTTCGCGGGAATGACGATGGAGGGGCAAGCAAGGCGTAGCACCCCGCACGCCGTATCACCGCGCCGGCGGCAGCCAGCGCAGGTCGAGCCCTTCGTAGCGATTGACGTAGTTCGCAGCCCCCGCCAGCGCGCCCCTATCGAGCAAGGTCACCCGGCCGCCTTCGCGCGCGATCATGCCTTCTTCCTCGAGCTGGCGGAGCATGCGGTTGACGTGCACCGCGGTGAGCCCCGTCGCATCGCCGATCTCCTCCTGGGTCAGCCCGAGCGGGAACGCGCGGTCGATCGACTTGTCGGTCGCGCGCAGCCGGTTGCGCAGGTCGAGCAGCAGCGCCGCGACGCGGGCCTTGGCGCTGGTCCGCCCCAGTGCGGCGAGCCGATCGGTCAGCGCCACCCGCTCGATCTGGCTGTAGACGAGGATCATCGCCGAAAGCCTGGGATGTTCCTGCATGATTGCGGACAAGGTCGCGCGGTCGAACGGGCAGACCACCGTGTCCGAAAGGGCACACAGCGTCTCCGGCGCCTCGTGATAAATCGCCGAGGAGATGCCGAGCATGTCGCCCGGGAACAGGAATCGGAGGATCTGCCGGCTGCCGTCGTCGAGCAGCACATAGCTCATCATCAGGCCCTTGCGGAGTATGAACAACTCCCCGCAAGGCTCGTTCTCACGCTGTAAAATTGCTCCGCGGCGCACATGGCGCTGGCGCAACTCGAGCGCATCCAGCGCCTCGCGCTCCTTCGGCGTGAGGTGGATGAACTCGCTCAAAACATCGGCAAAACAACTGGATGACACGCTCTGCACTTTCCCCCGGTTCGCCCTGCAAAGCAGCGCAATGGAATCAGCGCATTAAAATCGATCAAGCCGACCCGGCAGCCCGCCGCTTGCGCCGACGCGCAGAGCGGCTAGAAGCTCGCCATGGACCGTATCCTCATCCGTGGCGGCAACCGACTTGCCGGCAAGATCGCGATTTCCGGGGCGAAGAACGCCGCCCTTACTCTGATGCCGTGTGCGCTGCTCACTGACGAGCCGCTCACGCTGCGCAACCTGCCACGCTTGGCAGATGTCGACAGCTTCGGACATCTACTGAATGAACTCGGCGCGTCCACCTCGGTAGAGGGCACGCGCCCGAACGAATTCGGAAGGGTGCTCTCTGTGCGCGCCAGCCGGTTGACCTCGACGGTCGCGCCCTATGACATCGTGCGCAAGATGCGCGCCTCGATCCTGGTACTGGGCCCGTTGCTCGCCCGCGAGGGCGAGGCGACGGTGTCGCTGCCCGGCGGCTGCGCGATCGGCAACCGCCCGATCGACCTCCACCTCAAGGCGCTCGAGGCGATGGGTGCCGAGATCGAGATCAGCGCCGGCTATGTGAAGGCGACGGCGCCCGGCGGCCGCATTGCGGGCGGGCGCTTCCGCTTCCCGGTCGTCTCGGTCGGCGCGACCGAGAATGCGCTGATGGCGGCGGCCACCGCGCGCGGCACCACGGTCCTCGAAAACGCGGCGCGCGAGCCGGAAATCGTCGATCTGTGCAACCTGCTCGTCGCGATGGGCGCGGTGATCCGCGGCATCGGCACCGAGACGCTGGAGGTCGACGGTCGTGATCGGCTGCACGGCGCCACCTATGCAGTGATGCCCGATCGCATCGAGGCGGGCAGCTATGCCTGCGCGGCGGCGATCACCGGCGGCGACGTCGAGCTGGTCGGTGCCTCGGCGGAGGACATGCGGGCGACGCTGGATGCGCTGGCCGAGGCCGGCATCACGGTCGAGGAAACCGCGAACGGCGTCCGGATCGCCGCCGAGAACGGCATTCATCCGCTGACGCTCAACACCGCGCCCTTCCCGGGCTTCGCCACCGACATGCAGGCGCAGTTCATGGCGATGCTGTGCAAGGCGGACGGAGCGAGCACGCTCACCGAGACGATCTTCGAGAATCGCTACATGCACGTGCCCGAGCTGGCCCGGATGGGCGCGGACATCGAGGTGCATGGCCGCACCGCGATCGTGCGCGGGGTAAAGAAGCTCACCGGCGCTCCGGTGATGGCGACCGACCTGCGCGCCTCGATGAGCCTGATCCTCGCCGGCCTCGCGGCCGAAGGCGAGACGCAGGTCAACCGGGTGTATCACCTCGACCGCGGATACGAGCGGCTGGAGGAAAAGCTGCAGGCGGTGGGTGCGGACATCGAGCGCGTCGGGGACGGTTGAGCGTCATATCCCTTCTCCCTCCCGCCGACGAAGGCGGTGGGAGGGCGCAGGGCAGTGCTGCTGGAGCGGGCCACGAGCGCGATCGTTCCTGCCCGCAGAATGCGCCAACGGTCGATACCGCTGGACATCAAGGGCCACGTAACTTTGTGCTCCGCCCAGAAAACCGGCACTGCCTCCGTCGTTCGGGCGCTGCCGTGTAGAACCTGGCCCATGGCTCCTCCCGCTCTGCATGCTGGTCAATCGTACCACCACATTGTGGGATCAAACAGCTAGCGCGCGCCAACGGTAAGGCGTGGGACAAGGAAACATGGGAGAGGCAGATTGCGGAGGCGGTTATCGCTGCCGAGCTGCCATCCGGGACGACGGCCTATACACTCCGCCACAGTACCATTACCGACCTGGTGAATGGCGGCCTGCCATTGCTGGCCGTGGCGCAGATCAGCGACACGAGCGCATACGCCGATCCGGCACGGATGCGGTGACGGAGGCTCACGCCGAAATGGGCTATCTACGAGTCTGAGGCTGCCCAGCGAGGCAGCACCATGCCAGATCTGAGCCTAACCGTCGCCGCACTTCAATATGGCTTTGCCATTGACGTCAAAAGCAAGACGGGGTTCTATACCGTCGGGTAGTTGGATATCTGCGACGATGTATGTTGTGAGCCGGTGACCATTTGACGGAAGATGGCCTCAGCTTCGAGCAGGTGATTCGAACATATTCGGGGCTGCTCTCGCGCATTGCGTTGGCTTATGAATTAGATCCCAGTCAGCGCGAAGACTTGAAGCAGGAGATGATCTTGGCCATCTGGCGAGCCCTGCCATCCTTTCGGGGCCAGTCCTCCGTAAAGACCTATGTTGCTAGCATCGCCCAAAAACGTGCGGTCACGCATGTCTCGCGTCAACGGCGCCTCCCGGCGACTGAGGAGTTGGGCGAAGAGGTCCCCGCGGGCGGCCCGCAACCCGACGAGGCGGCGATCGCGTCGGACCGCAGGTCACGCCTGCTGGCGGCGGTGCGAATGCTCAGTGCAGCCCAACGTGAAACGGCGACGCTGATGCTGGAGGGATTCTCGTTCGCCGAAATCGCCGACACCCTCGGCATCACGACCAACGCAGCCATGCTTCGCTGCCAGCGCGCCAAGGCGTCGCTGATCGAGCAGATGGGGAGCACCCATGCAGGCTGACTTCGACGACCTTGCGCAGCTGTGGCAGCAGGAAGATTCGCATTCCACCGGTGTGGTGATGGCCCTGTCGCAGCGTGCGGTTCGCCGGGCGCGCTGGATCGAGCGGGCGGAAATGCTCGTCGCCACCCTGCTGATCGCGGCCGTCTCGTTCGCTGCCTGGCGGAAATTCTCGCTGGGGATGCTGATCGTCGCGGCGGCGATCATCGCGTTCGTGTTGTGGTCGACCTACACCCATTATCGTCTGCGGCGGGTCGAGTGGGGTGCGGACCAGCGCGAACGCCAGCAATTCGTCGAAGGGCAGATCGTTCGCCACCGTGCGCGCATTCGCCGCACCATCTTCGACCTAATCTTGTTCGGGCCACTGAGCTTATTCGGCATGGTGTTTTCCTCGCTGCGGCAGAGTGAAAACGGGGAGCCCTTCGGTCATTTTGTCGACCATCTGTGGACCTGGCCCACGCTGCTGGGGCTGGGCGCGATGTTCGTCACGGTCGCCTATCTGATCGTGCGACTTAACCGGCAGCGTCATATCGTGCGGAGATTGACCAGCTCGCTTGCCGAGTATCGGCAGGAGGCCGCCCTGGATCGATTCACGCTGGGCCAGTAATCGCGAGAATCGGCCGCAAATTTTTTTCAGAAGTTGCGACAGGTTTTCCGCTGCGCGAAGACTATACTCCTGACAACTGACATGGTTGTCCCGTCGGTTCGGTCGGGATTGTTCGCCGTCGCGCCTTCATGGCGCGTGACGGGCAGCGAACCTGTACGCATCACGGATATGGGGAAGGATCGCCGCATCGCCGGCACATTTGGGGGAGCAGTCATGAACAAGATCGATCACAGCAAACTGTCGCTGAAGACGCGGGTCGGCTTCTGCGGAAACGTCGTTCGGGAGGAAGTCGGCGGGGTCGCATGTCTTGCCGTCTTCCTGGGGGTCGTCGTAGCCAACTGATCGTCGCCCGTCATGCTTCTGCCGCAGCGGCGGCATGACGACATCGCCACATCATCGCACCACCACCATCGCCGCGGTCCGAGAGTCCGCGGCGATAGGAGAATCGCGCCGTCCGCGCAGGAGCACCCATGATTCCTCGCCCAGACCTTCAGGCGTATCTGGCCGGAACGCAGTCCCGGACGGACCATCCCGCGTTGCATTGGCGCGTACAGCCGGCGCTGGCTGGCTTGCACGATGCATTGGATGGGCTGACCGAGCGGAGCGGGACAGCCGTACGCGCGCTGGTTGAAAACCTCTTCGCGGAAACCGGCTGGCTGACGTGCTGGATCGAGCGGATGGCGCAGACCGCCGCCGCCGACCCCTTCTTCGATCTGCCGCTGGTGGCGAACGGCAATAAGCACCAGCGCGGGCTGGTTCTCTTCAGCCATGACTGCGTCACGCTGACGCTCAACGTGCTCTCCATCGATGCACTCGCCGCGAAGAAGACGCACCGGCGCGGCCCCGGGGCAATCATTTTCACCGGGGTCCTTACCCTGCAGAAATTTCTGAAGGGCGGCGGCGCGCTGCTTCAGCTCTGGTCGGCGGCGGCGCCGGATTCCCTGTTCAGCCTGGCGGACGGCCATCGTTGCGCGCCTGCAGGCTTCCGCGCGATCAAGGACGGGGAGATCCTGACGACCGATGGCCGAACACAAAGCTATGTGATCAGCCACGCAGTCTCCGACATCGTCGTGCTGCAAGCCGATATCCGCGTCGACCGGGCCCCGTTGCTCGTCGAATATGACGCGCAGAGCCTGTTGGCGGTGGGGGCGAGCAGCACCAACGACGGCGCGTCGCGCAGCCAGATGCTGCTGTCGTTCCTCTCCATGCTCGGCAGGGCCGGCGATGCCGATGTTCTCGAGCGCTATACCCATGACGACGCCTTCTATCTTCGCTGGCACGCGACCCGCGAATTGCTGGGCGTGGACGCCGGGCGCGCGATGGAGCGATTGCGCGCGATGGAACGCGGCGACCCGCATCCGGAAATACGCGATGCGGCCCGCGGCGCGATCTCGATGTTGGCCGATCAGGCAGCGGGAGCAACACCATGCCACGCGTGATCGCGGCGAACGATCCCAAGGCGATCGGGCTCGGCGATCTTGTCGATATCGTGGAGACCGGACGATTCGACGCACGCGACGAAGCCTGCTTCGCGTCGTTCGGCCCGGCGCTCGCCGACCTAGCGGCCAATCGCGACTTTCTGGCGGACATCATCGTCGCCGAGCTGAAAGACCGCTGCCGCAGCCAGAGCGTGCGCAACGCCTATGGCCCGCAGGTCGTGATGCTCCATGCCGGCAGGAATTTCATCGTGCGCGCCAATTTCTGGCCCGCCGAGACGGACCCGGTCCTGCAGGAAAACGGTCCCGAGGCCTTCTTCTACCACAGGCCGCACGACCATAATTTCTCGTTCCTGACGGTAGGATACACCGGACCGGGCTATTGGAGCGACTATTACGAGTTCGACTATGACGCCTGCGTCGGTGCGGTGGGGGATGCGGTCGACCTGCGTTTTGTCGAGCGGTCTCGCCTGTCGCGGGGCAAGGTGCTGCTGTACCGGGCGCATCGCGACATTCATGCCCAATTGCCCGCCGATGCGCTCTCGGTGTCGCTCAACATCATGGAGCGTGCGCCGCATATCGGCTACCGCGACCAATATGGCTTTGACGTTTCGAACGGCGTCATCTCCGAGAATCTGACGGAAACCGCGATCGAGCCGCTGCTGGCGATCTGCAGCCAGATCGGTGGGGAGAACGCCCGGGATCTGGTGGAGACCTACGCCGCCTATCATCCTAGCGAACGGATCCAGTTCGCCGCGCTGACCGCGCTCGCCTCGACCTGCCCGTCGATCGACGCACGGATCGAGGTCTTTGCGCAAGCTGCCCGCCGATCGGCGCCGTTTGTCGCGCGCATGGCGGCCCGGCAGTGCGCCGCCATCAATGCCGGCCGGCACTGGATCACGCGAACCGCACATTAGGAGGGCGTCCCCATGCACATCGACCCGTCGCTACCCACCAATGTCTCGATGAGCGTATCGGCCCCACAGGGTGGCCTCGACGCAGCCGCGCGGGCGGATTTGTGCCGGCGAGTCGCGGCGGACATCGTCCGGTCCCGAACGCTTCGGCATCGGATCCTCACAGGTATCCGGCTGGCCGAGCCGAACTGGGACATCCTGCTCGACCTCTATCTTTCGGAACGCAAGGGCCTGCGCGTGTCGATCTGCGATGTCGCGTTCATCGCCGGCGTGTCCCGCAGCACGGGTGCCCGCTGCGTCGCCAATCTGATTGCGTCCGGCGTGCTGGAAGGCGTTGCGGACGCGCAGGACGGCCGACGTACCTGGATATCGCTCAGCCAGCACATGAAGGCGGCTCTTGAAGAATATTTTCTCCGGATATCGGGGGTAAATTTCGCGGATTCGGAAGAACTATCCGAAATGCATGCATCTATACTTTCTCACTTTGGGAATAACTGTCTTAGCTGATAATTGACCTCAAATGAAGAGTGTAGGAAATTCTCCAAGTCGACCTGAAATCGACGTCTTGTAAGCAAGTCTTACTCAGTAAATGGAGAAACGTATGGCCATTTATCACGTCAACACGCTCCCTTCTCTCGAACTCGAAGCCGGAATGCTCGTCGAGCAGCGTGGCGAGGCTGTGCTCTGCAGCCTGACCGCCGGCATTGCATCGGTCATCGGCGCGATCTTCTGATCGCCAGCAAAAAGGGGAAAACACCATGGTACGCACGCAGAACCTGCCCACGCTCGATCTCGAAGTCGGGGCACCCAACTCGTCGAAGCACACTCCGGTCGTTGCCGGGCAGATCATCGCGGGCATCGCGATCGGCATCGTCATCGCTGTCACCGACTGAACCAGGTGCGGGTGCGGCAGGTGCCGCACCCGTCACCGACAGGGGAGTATCACGCCATGAACACCTCGGTTGAAACCTTGCCTGCTCTTGATCTCGACGTCGCCGGACCGGGCGGTCCGCGGATGCGGCCGACGGTCATCGATCCGGATGTGAGCATC
>NZ_QQWY01000023.1:0-81580 GCF_003950455.1 Sphingomonas sp. ABOLE | reverse complement strand
CCCCTCCATCCCCGCCACCGCCGTCATCGCCGTCATCGCCGGAAACAGCGCCTTCGCCGTCTGCGCAGGGGCCAGTCCGAAATGCCGCGAGACCGCGCTCGCGATCAGCACGTCGAGCGCCGTCGTGGGCTTGAGGTCGCGCCCCTCGTACAGCGCCGCGTCGCTAAGCCCCGGCCAGTCGGCCTGCACCCGGCCGCCCTGCACCGCGCCGCCGAGCAGCATCGCGACCGAGCCGGTGCCGTGATCGGTGCCGCCGGTGCCGTTGGCCTTCACCGTCCGGCCGAACTCGGTCGCCACCACCACCAGCGTGTTGTCCCAATGCGGCCCCAGCCCGGCCTTGAGCGCCGCGACCATCGCGTCGAGGCCCTTGAGCTGCCCGCCCAGCCGCCCGCGCTGGCCCGAATGGGTGTCCCAACCGCCAGTCTCGATCATCGCGATCCGCGCGCCGCCCGGCGCCGAGAGCAGCTTGGCCGCCAGCCTGCCGGTGTCCGCCGCGCGTCGCCCCCCGTCGCTGCCGAGGTCGCCGGTGAGCATCCGCGTCGCCATCGCCTCCTGCCAGAGCGGGTGGAGCTGCTGGTCGCCTTCGTACATCGCGGTCACCCGGGCGAGCAGGTCGTCCGACGCCTTGGGCAGCGAGGAGGGCGCATAGCTCGCCACCTCGACGCTCCCGCGCAACGCCATCGGCACCGCGGCGGCGAGCGCGATCGCCTTGTCCTGCGCGGGCAGCTGGCGGAGCAGCCGGTTCATCCAGCCGTCCTTGAGCTGATAGGCCGAGGCGCCGCCGGTCTCGAGCACGTTCTGCCCGTCGAAATGCGAGCGGTCGCGATAGGGCGAGGCGACCGCATGGACGAACAGCGCCTGCCTCGCCTGGTAGAGCCCGAGCGTGTTCGCCATCGCCGGGTGCAGCGCGAACATGCCGTCCAGCCTGGGCGCGGTGGCGAAATCGGCGGCGAGGTCGCCGCGCGCGCCGGCATAGGCCGGGTCGCCCACGGGTGCCACGATATCCAGCCCATCGGCCGCGCCGCGCTGGATGAGGAAGACGAAGCGGCGCTCGGTCGGCGCGGCGGCGAAGGCCATGCGCGCGCCCAGCGGCGAGACCATCAGCGCGGTGGCGCCGGCGGCGAGCAAGTGGCGACGATGCAGCATCATGACGCTATCTCCGCAGGAACTCGGGCGCGACCAGCAGCAGTGCGACCCCCTGGCTGTTGCTTTCCGCCCGCGCGATCGCCTGAGTCGTGGCGGGGCTCAACGCCTCCGGGAACATCGCGGCGGCGCGGGCGCGCGGATCGATCTGGTCGCGGGTGCGCTGCGCCATCCGCTCGGCGGCCTCGACCCGGCGGAGCACCGCATCGGGCCCGGCCCAAGCGCCCGTCACGTCGTCCCACCCCGCCGGCGAGCCCGGCTTCCACACCGGCTGGCCGAGCTGGTTCATCAGCCCCGGCATGGCGTTCGGCTGGAGCTGCCGGGTGCCGAGCGCGCGCATCGCCGAAATCGACCATTCCCAGGGTGACTTGAACTTCACCGTCCCCGGCGCCCAGCATTCTGGCGAGGCAGTGAGGGTGCGATAGAGGCTCGGCAGGTCGCCCCCGGTCTTGCTGAAATTCGCCTCCAGCCGCGCGACGAGCTTTGGCGGCGGATCGTCGCCGGCGAAGTGGCGGGCGAGCTTGGTGGCGATGTGCCGGGCGGTGGCGGGATGCGTGGCGAGATGGTCGAGCACCGCGGCGGCCTGCGCCTCGCCCGCCTGCGGCCATGGCTGGCCGAGGATGGTACGCGTGCCCGGCTCGTGCAGCGCGTCGGCGAAGACGAAGTCGCCCGGGCGGCCGCTGGCACCGGTGAACTTGGCGACCGGTCCGCGACCGAAGCCGGCGACCGTCCAGCCGGTCATCGCGCGGGCGAACTCGGTGACGTCGGCCTGGCTGTAGCCGGTGCGGACGCCGAGCGTGTGCAATTCCAGGATCTCGCGCGCGAGATTCTCGTTGAGGCCGAGGTTGCGGCGCACGTTCGGGCGATTGGCGGCGCGGACCGCCAGCGGGCTGTTCGGCCCCACCGACACCGCCTGGTCGAGGAACAGCAGCATCGCCGGATGCCGCTCCACCGCGAACAGCATGTCGCGGAAGCTGCCCATCACATGCGGGCGGATCGCCTCGAACTCGAAGGCGCCGGCGAGGTTGGTCACCTCCATCTTGTCGCCCGAGAGGGCGAAGTGATTGGCCCAGAAATGCACCAGCCGCTCGGCAAAGGGCGCCGGAGACTGGAGCGCGGCCAACGCGCGGGCGGTGACGGCGCCATTGTAGAGCGCGCGGCTTTGCTGGGCGAACTGCTTGCGCAGCGCCTCGGCGGGATCGTCGCCGGTCTGGACGATCGGCGGCTGCGGCACCGGCGGCGCCATCGCCGCGGCAGGCCTGGAGGGTATCGATGGCGGCGGCGCTGAAGGCCCCGCGGTTTTCCGCAACTGCGAAATCTGCGCGCGATAGGCGGCGAATTGCGCGACCAGCGTGCCGCTGGCCGGCTGCCCCGTCATCGGCGGCGGCGCGGCGACATAGCGCTCCAGCTGCTGCACCAGCCACGCGCGCGGCTCGTCCCCCAGGCTATCGTCGGGGCGCGCACCCAAACCGAAGCGATTCAACGCGATACTCATACCCGCCATCGGCTACACTCCGCTGACCGGTGCGCCTTCTACCGCGCGATTGTCGCAGGAGTTTGCCAGCGCCGCTCCGCTCGTCGCATCGGCGAGCCGTTCGGCCCGTGCCCGAACAGTTGCGCAGACTGCAATCATGACCCCCGCGCTTTGCGGTTGCCGAATCTGCTGCAGCGCAACAAAACGTCTATCAAGAACATACGAAGGATGCCGATCTGGCTCTTTTGGCCCAACGAAGGAGAAAGATCGTGACCCGTTTCACCATCGCACTCGCCGCTACCCTGTTCGCCGCCGCGCCCGCTTTCGCAGCCGACAACGCTGACGCCCGCAGCTTCACCCGCGACGGCGTGACCTACACCTACACCTCGACCGTCAAGGGCGACGTGCAGATCCTCGAAGGCGTCGCCAAGCCGGGCAACCAGAACTTCCGCCTCGTCGTGCGCAACGGCTGGGTCGATGGCAACGCCGCCGGTACCCGCGTGTCGTTCCGCGTTCCCAAGGTGACCAAGGTGCAGGTCGCGTCGCGCTAAGCGACGCCCACCGGCTCCCGGAAAAACAAGAACCCCGCGGCCGCCTGGGCGACCGCGGGGTTTTCCGTTCTGGGGGGACGGAACTGAAACTTAGTGACGGGTGCCTGCGGTGCCGCGCCCGGCCTCGTCGGTCGCCGCCCTACGGGTCGGCAGATACGGGTGCTTGCCGGCCTGATGATGTGCCTGGGTGGCGGCGGGCTTGTGGTCCTTCATCCGCCAGGTAACGATCTGGCTCTTGCCGGCCGGCATCCAGACCCGCGCATGGGTTTCGTGGAGCGACTGGGCCGCCGCGGGCGTGACCACCATGATCGCGGACATCAGTGCGATGGGTGCAAGCTTCCCGATGACGTTGCTCATGATCGGTCGCATCCTCTCCTGCCCCGATCCTCTACCCGCCGGGCGTTGCGTCACACTTGCGCGGCTGTGACGAAAGATTGCCGCTGCTTCGGCCGCACGATCAGCAACACTTTATTACAATTCAGCCACGAATCGGCCATGCTGCAGCGCGAAGATGAAACATCGGCGCGACAGTCCCGTCCTCGAGAATGGGTCGCCGCACCGGCGCAGGCTGGAACTTTCACTCGCTACCGAGAGGGAAGTTTCCATGAAGATTCGTCTTGCCGCCGCAGCCCTGCTCGGCCTCTCCGCGCCCGCTTATGCGCAGGAAAACGCCCCGCCCCCACCGGTCACCGTCTCGGGCAGCGTCGCGCTCGTCTCCGACTATCGCTTCCGCGGCGTCTCGCAGACCGACAAGGAAATGGCGGTCCAGGGCGGTCTCACGGTCACCCATGAAAGCGGCCTCTACGGCTCGCTCTGGGGCTCCAACCTGTCGGGCTGGGGTACGTTCGGCGGCGCCAACATGGAGCTGGACGTGGTCGGCGGCTACAAGCTGCCGATCGGCGGCGGCGCCGCGCTCGACGTGGGCGTCACCTGGTACATGTATCCGGGCGGCGCCTCCAAGACCGACTTCGCCGAGCCTTATGTGAAGCTGAGCGGCAGCATCGGCCCCGTCTCGGCGCTGGCCGGCGTCGCCTATGCGCCGCCGCAGCAGGCACTCGGCAACTGGAGCAACACGCCCGAGAGCCGCGAGGGCGACAAGGAAGACAATCTCTATCTCTGGGGCGATGTCAGCACGGCGGTGCCGAAGACCCCGATCACGCTCAAGGCGCATCTCGGCTATTCGGACGGCAACAAGGGCCTCGGCCCGAACGGCACCAGCGTCGCGCCGACGGGCAGCTATGCCGACTGGCTGGTCGGTGCGGACCTGGCGCTGGGCAAGGTGGTGCTCGGCGTCGCCTATGTCGACACCAGCATCACCAAGCGCGACAGCGCATATCTGCTGCCCAATTTCTCCAGCACCAAGGACGGCTCGACGATCGCGGGCAGCCAGGTGGTGTTCTCGGTGAGCGCGGCGTTCTGACGGCAAAGGCACCCCTCCCGCGTGCGGGAGGGGACGGGGGAGGGACTGACGTGGCAGCATCGCTGCGGCGGAGCAGCCCCTCCCCTAGAGCATTTTCAAGTTGACCGTTTACGGTCAACGACTCGGAAAATGCGGCAATCGAAAACCTAGAGCGTCTTCGCCCAAGGTGAAAACGCTCTAGCCCCTCCCGCAAACGGGAGGGGAACGAACATCAGAACCCCTCCGGCAGGTCGATCGTGCCGCACACTTCCCGGTAGCGGGCGATAGCGTAGCGGTCGGTCATGCCGGCGATGAAGTCGCCGATGTGGCGGCTGCGCCAGGGCTCCTCCGCGGGCAGCGCCTCGCGCCATTCCGCCGGCATCAGGCCTGGGTCGGCGACATAGCCCGCGAACAACCCCGACACGACCTGCCGCGCCGAGGCCGCCGCCGCCAGCTGGCTCGGATGGTGGTAGAGATTGGCGTACATGAACCGCTTCAGCCCGCGCTCGGCGTCGCGCATCGCGGGCGAGAAGCCCGCCAGGCAGCGCCCGGCACTCCGCACGTCGTCGACCGTCTCCACCCCCGACTCCGCGATCCGCGCCCGAGTCTCGCCGATGAAGTCGTTGACCATCAGCCCGATCTGCGAGCGGATCAGCTCGCCGGTCAGCCGCTTGGCACCCACGCCGGGGAAGCGCGCCTGCACATCCGCCCAGGCCGCGGCGATCATCGGCACGGCCATGATCTGGTCGAGCGTCAGCAGCCCGGCGCGCAGCCCGTCGTCGATGTCGTGATTGTCATAGGCGATGTCGTCGGCGATCGCCGCGACCTGCGCCTCGAGCGAGGGCCAGCTGTCGAGCTCGAGCGGGAACTCGGCATCGGCCGCGGCCAGCGCCCATTGCGGTTCGTGGATCGGGCCGTTGTGCTTGGCCAGGCCCTCCAGCGTGTCCCAGGTCAGGTTCAGCCCGTTCCACGAGGGATAGGGGCTGTCGAGCAGGGTCAGCGTGCGCAGCGTATGGCCGTTATGGTCGAAGCCGCCCTTCCCCGCCAGCGCCGCCTCCAGCGCATCTTCGCCGGCATGGCCGAAGGGCGGATGGCCGATGTCATGCGCAAGGCACAGCGCCTCGGTAAGGTCCTCGTTCAGCCCCAGCGCGCGGGCGATCGCGCGGCCGATCTGGGCGACCTCCAGGCTGTGGGTCAGCCGCACCCGGAAATGGTCGCCATCGGGGGCGAGGAACACCTGCGTCTTGTGGCGCAGCCGGCGGAAGCTGATCGAATGGATGATCCGGTCGCGGTCGCGCTGGAAGGCGTCGCGCGGGCCGCGCGCACCGCCGCCCGCTTCGGGATGCAGGCGACCGCGCGTCCGTGCGGGCGTACAGGCCCAGGAGGAAAGCTGTTTCACCCGCGCGCCCTAGCCCAGCCGGACGGCCTTGCGAAGGGTCAAGGCGCGATCTTGCTGACCTTCTGCCCCGCCGCGCTGGTGACGACGAAGGCCGAGACCCCCTCCCCCGCCAGCTTGTTGACGAAGGCCTGCGCCTCGCCGCTCGTCTTGAACGGCCCGGTGACGATGCGGTTGGTCGCCTTGAACGGCATCCACCAGCCGCCGCGTGCCTTCAAGAGCTTGGGCGACTTGGCCGCGACGCCCTTCCAGGCACGGTCGACGGTGGATTCGTTGGCGCCGCTCGCCACCTGCACCCAGACGCGTTCGGGATCGGCCTTCTTCGGATCGGGCTTCTTGGGCTCGGACTTCTTGCCCTTGACCGGCTTGGCGTCCTCGTCGTCCGCGGGCTTGCCCCCCTTCTTCGTGCCGGGCCTGGTGGGCCTGGTGTCGGCCTCGTCCCCGGCCTTGGCGCCCTTGCGAGCGCCTGGCTTTGCCGGCCCGGCCTCTTCCTCGTCCGCGACGATCGGCCGCTTGGGCTCGGGCTTGGGCCGGACGGTGATCGTCGGCTTGGCCGCAACGATCGGCTTCGGCGCGACGGTACTCGGGCGCGCCGCCGGCGTCCGCTCGCTGGCCGGCACGTCGATAGTCGCGATGATCGAGGCGAGCGGCGAATTGGCGGGCGCGACGTAGCGGACCTCGGGCTGCGGCGCCGGGGTCGGCTGGACGATCGGCCGGGGCGCCGGGCTCGGCTGCCGCGTCGACGTCGGTTGCCGCACCACCGGCTGCGGCACGGGCTGGCTCGGCACGGTACGGGCGACGGGTGCCACGTCCGCCTTGGCGACCTGCACCGACGCGGTCTTCGGCGTCGAGGCACCGCGACGCCCGCGCATATCGGTGCGCACCGACATGGCGGCAGGCGTCACCGGCGCAGTCTGCGCGATCTGCACCGGCGCGGGGCCGGTATAGGCCGGCAGCGAGGGCGCCATCCGCGCATCGGCCAGCCGCGCCGGCGTCGGCGTCAGCTCGCCGAAATGCACCGCGAAGGCACGATCGGCGGGGCCCAGCGTCGCGATCCGGCGGAAGAAGGGCAGCAGGTTCTTGCCCGCCGCGCCCGGCAGCACCGTGCCCGCGATCTTCTCGGCCCCCGCGACATCGCCGTTCATCGCCAGGATGAAGGCGCGGTCACGCCACGCCGCGCGGTCCTGCGCCCGCAGCAGCGCATCGAGTTCGCGTTCGGCCCCGGCCCGATCGCCGCTGATGCCGAGCGACAGCGCATAGCGCCGCACCACGTCGTTCTCGCGCTTGGTCGCCAGCGCCAGCTTATAGTCGCGCTGGGCGAGCAGGGGCAGGCCGAGCAGGTCATAGGCGAAGCCGCGATCGGCGGCGAACTCGCGCGGATCGACACCGCGCTGCTCGGCCTGCTGGAACAGCTTGAGCGCCTCGCCCGGCCGCCCCTGCCGCACCAGCACCGCGGCGCGGTTGCTGGCGATCCGCGGGTTGGTCGCCTCGATGTCTTCCGCCCGCTGGAGCAGCGCCAGCGCGCCCGACAGGTCGCCCAGCCGCGTGCTCAGCCGCGCCGCCGCGACCAGCGCCTCGATGTCGCGCGGGTTCTCGGCGAGCACACGCATCTGGGTGGCGAGCGCGTCCGCATCGGGATTGTGCGCCTGCACCACTTCGCTCTGCGCGAACGCCGGATGTGCGCCGAGGAGCAGCGCCGACGCGAACGCGCCGATGCCGAGATGTTTCTTGCTGATCATGCTGGGCTAACCGCTAGTGCCGCGGCGCTGAACCGCCGCTGACGGGGCAAGGGGTGGCCCGGCGAACCGTGCCACCCCTGCGCCTTACTGGTTGTTCTGGCTGCGCAGGAACCGCGGGATGTCGAGCGGATCCTTGTCCTCTTCCTCGGTAGCCTTGCTGCCGCGCGAGGCCGAGGCCATGCGCTCGAACAGCGTGCCGCCGGTCTTGGGGCGCGGCCGGGTATCGGCATCCTCGTCGCCGCCGGTCAGCCAGCGACGGCGGCCGGCCGGTGCCTCGGACGCCGGAGCGGGCGCAGCGGCGGGAGCCGGGGCCGGCGCCGGGACCATCGCTTCGGCGCCGAGCAGCAGCTCGTCCGAAGCCGGGGCCGGCGGGGTCGGCTCGGGCGCCGGCGCAGGCGCGGCAGCGACCGGCTCGGGCGTCGGCGCGACGGGTGCCGGCGCGGGAGTGGCCTCGGCGACCGGGGCGGGTGCGGGTTCGGGCGCAGCAGGGGCCGGTGCGGGCGCCGCTACCGGCTCCGGCGCGGCAGCACCGGTGGTGCGGCGCGGGGTGGAGAAGGAGAAGACGCGCGGCTGCTCGGCCGGCGCCGCCGGGCGGTTCTCGACATTCGCGTCGATGCCGGTGGCGACCACCGACACGCGGATGCGGCCCTCCAGCTCCGAGTTGAACGCCGACCCCCAGATGATGTTCGCGTCCGGATCGACCAGCTCGCGAATGTGGTTCGCGGCCTCGTCCACCTCGAGCAGGCGCATGTCCTCGCCGCCGGTGATCGATACGATCACGCCCTTGGCGCCGTTCATGCTCACGCCGTCGAGCAGCGGGTTGGCGATCGCCTTCTGGGCGGCGATCAGCGCGCGGTCGTCGCCGTCCGCCTCGCCCGTGCCCATCATCGCCTTGCCCATCTCCTGCATCACCGAACGGACGTCGGCGAAGTCGAGGTTGATCAGGCCGGGCATCACCATCAGGTCGGTGATGCCGCGCACGCCCTGCTGCAGCACCTCGTCGGCCATCTCGAACGCTTCCTTGAAGGTCGTGTTCGCATTGGCGATCAGGAAGAGGTTCTGGTTCGGGATGACGATCAGCGTATCGACATACTTCTGCAGCTCTTCGATGCCCGCCTCGGCCGATTGCGCGCGGCGCTTGCCCTCGAAGGCGAACGGCTTGGTGACCACGCCGACAGTGAGGATGCCCATCTCGCGCGCCGCCTTGGCGATCACCGGCGCCGCACCCGTGCCGGTGCCGCCGCCCATGCCGGCGGCGATGAAGCACATATGCGCGCCTTCGAGCGACTGCTGGACCTGCTCGATCGTCTCTTCCGCCGCGGCACGGCCGATCTCGGGCCGCGAGCCGGCGCCGAGCCCTTGCGTGATCTTCGCGCCGAGCTGGATGCGCTGCGGCGCGACCGACTGCTTCAGCGCCTGCGCGTCGGTATTGGCGACCAGGAACTCGACGCCCTGCACCTCGGCGCGGATCATGTTGGCGATGGCATTGCCGCCAGCGCCGCCAACCCCGATCACCGCGATCTTCGGCGTCAGTTCGTCCACGTCGGGCGGAAGGAAATCGATACTCATTCTATGGTCTCCCGTGGCAGCGCACGCGCACGCTGCACAGCCTGATATTCTCTGATGCACGAAGCGAAGCGACGACTCCAGCCATCCCTAGCACCCCGGCATTCGCTTTTCTTCAATAATTCGCCCGGAACGCCGCGATCAACCGCTGGAAAAGCGCGCCCGGGCTCGCCCGCGTCACCAGCTGGTGCCGGCTGGGCTCCAGCGTGCGCAGGTCGATCGGATCGGCCGCGGCAAACTGGGTGAGCCCGGCCAGCGTCGAGAAGGCCGGGCCGGCATGCGCATTGGGCATGGCGAGCAAGCCCCGCGGGCGCCCGACGCGCACCGCGTTGCCCAGCGCCTGCTGAGCATAATCGGCGATTCCGGCCAGTTCGGCGCCGCCGCCGGTCAGCACGATCTGGCGGCCCACCGGCTCCTGGAAGTTGAGCTTCTTCAGCTCCTTGCTGATCTCGGCGATCAGCCGCTCCAGCCGCTGGCGGATGACCGTGTTGAGCGCCGCCTTGGTGATGCGCGGGCCTTCGGTGCCCTCGTCCGCGGTCGCCGGCGCGACGTCGATCGTCTCGCGATTGTCGCGCGGGGAGAGATTGGCCGAGCCGTGGAAGCATTTGGTCCGCTCGGCCCAGGCGCGCGCGGTGCCGAAGGCGGCGGCGATGTCGTCGGTAATGTCGGCCGAGCCCATCGGGATCGAGGCCAGCCCCGCCAGCACCCCTTGCGCGAAAACGGACACGTTGGTCACGCCCGCGCCGATCTCGACCAGCGCGACGCCCAGCTCGCGCTCCTCCTCGGTAAGGCAGGCAAGTCCGGTGGCGACGGGCGCCGCGATGATCGAGCGCACCTCCAGATGCGCCGAGCGGACGCACAGATCGAGGTTGCGGACCGGCGAGCCTTCGGTGGTGACGACATGCACGTCGACCCCCAGCCGATCGGCATGCAGCCCCAGCGGCCGCTTGACGCCGCCCAGCCCATCCACCGTGTAGCGGGTCGGCTGCGCGTGGAGCACCATCCGCCCCTGCGGATCGATCGCGCCGCGCCCGGCCTTGAGCAGATCGTCGATATCGGCCTGCTCGACCCGGTGCCCCCCCAGATCCGCTTCGACCTTGACGACGCTGGAGACCAGCCCGCCCGCCGAGAAGCTGACCCAGACATCCTCGATGTTGAACCCGGCGATCCGCTCGGCCTGCTCCACCGCCTCGCGGATCGCGATTTCGGTCGCGTGCATGTCGGCGACATAGCCGCGCTTGACGCCCCGGCTCTCACGCTGGCCGGTGCCGAGCACGATCAGATTGCCCTCGTCGGTGCGCTGCGCGATCAGCGCCGAGACCTTCGACGATCCCACGTCGAGCGCGGTGATCAACCCTTCGGGTGCAGCCTTCGCCATCAACCTTCCCCTGCGCCGGTGCCCGCCGGCGGCGGCGTTGTCGTCGTCGTCGTTGGCGCGGTCGGTGCCGCCGTCGGCGCGGAGGATACCGGCGGCGGCGGCTCGATCACGCCCTGCCGACGCACAACCAACTTGTTCGCGTCGCGCATGTCAAATCCGACATAGCCACGACCCAGCAGCCGCTGCGTGCCGTCGATCTGGACGAATTTCTTGAGCGCTGCGATCGCCTCGTCCTCGCCCTCGGGCAGCTGCAATTTCTCGCCCGAGGTGAAGAACAGGTCCCAGCGGCGATTGCCGACCCAGCTGGTCGCCTTGACCAGCGGCTTGAGGCCGGGCTGCGTCTCGAGCAGATGCTTGCGCGCGGCTTCCTGGGTGTTGGCGCCTTCGCCGATCAGCAACGGCAGATCGGGCATCGCCTCGAGGGAGACCGGCTCCAGCGGCACGCCCGAGGGATCGATCAGCATCAGCTGGCCATGGTTCTGCCAGACGGCGACCGGCGTGCGCTCCTCGATCGCGATGTGCAGCGTCGACGGCAGGCGGCGCGAGACGCGTGCGTCCTTCACCCAGGGGAACTTCAGCAGCCGCTGCCGCACCTCCTCCAGGCTGACCAGCGGCATCGCACGCGAGTCCTGGTCGAGCACCTGCTCATAGACCGTGGCGCGGTCCATCCGCTTCAATCCGTCGATCTGGATCTCGTCGACCTTGAGGCCGGCATCGCCCACCGCCTGCGCGAAGCCCACCCCGATCATCTGCGGTACGCCCGCGAGAATCCCGACGGTCAGCACCACCGCGGCGACCGCGCCGACGATGCTCCACGTGGTGACCTTGTGCAGCGTCTCCGGGCTGATCGGCAGCCCGGCGATCGCCTGGTCGAGCACGCCCACCCGCTGCGGCCGGCGCGCGGTGCCGCGCGGCTTCGGCTTCTCGCCGCGCCGGGTGGTCGCGCGCTGCGCTTGGGCGGGCCTGCGGCTCACAATGCCTCCTCGACGATCCGTTGCACGAGACTAGCATAGTCGATGCCCAGATGGCGCGCCTGTTCGGGCACCAGGCTGAGCGGGGTCATGCCCGGCTGGGTGTTGACCTCAAGCAGGAACAGCCCGTCCACGCCCTGCGTATCGTCCCAGCGGAAATCGGCGCGCGAGGCGCCCTTGCAGCCGAGCAGCCGGTGCGCGTCGAGCGCGATCCGCTTGCACGCTTCCGCCACATCGTCCGGGATCTTCGCCGGGAAGACGTGTTCGGTGAGGCCGTCGGTGTATTTGGATTCATAGTCATAGAAGCCGCTCTTGGGCTTCAGTTCGGTGACGCCCAGCGCCTGGTCGCCCAGCACCGCGGTGGTCAGCTCGCGCCCGCGGATGAACGGCTCGGCCAGCAGCTCCTCGAACTCCTGCCAGGGCCCGCGCGCATCCGGGTGAATCGGGTTGCCGACATTGCTCTCGGCGGTGACGATCGCCACGCCCACCGACGAGCCTTCGTTGACCGGCTTCAGCACATAGGGGCGCGGCAGCGGATCCTGCCGATACAGCTCCTCGCGCGACACCATCCGCCCGCCGGGCATCGGGATGCCGTGCGGCACCAGCGCCTGCTTGGTCAGCTGCTTGTCGATCGCGATCACCGAGGTCACCATACCGGAGTGGGTATAGCGGATGCCCATCAGGTCGAGCATGCCCTGCACGCTGCCATCCTCGCCCGGGGTGCCGTGGAGCGCGTTGAACACCACGTCCGGCTTGGCCTCGGCGAGCTTGGCGGCGACGTCGCGGTCCAGGTCGATCCGGGTGACGCGGTGGCCGAGGCTCTCCAGCGCATCGGCGACGCCGCCCCCCGACATCAGCGATACCTCGCGCTCGGCCGACCAGCCGCCCATCAATACGGCGATGTGGAGATTCTTCGTCATTTACCCGCAACACCCACGCGCTGAATCTCCCACTCCAGTTCGACGCCCGACTGCGCCTTCACGCGCGCGCGGACGTCCTCGCCCAGCGCTTCGATATCGGCGCTGGTCGCTTCCCCCAGGTTGAGGAGGAAGTTGCAATGCTTCTCGCTGACCTGCGCGTCGCCGCGGCGCAGGCCCCGGCAGCCGGCCGCGTCGACCAGCGCCCAGGCCTTGTGGCCCTCCGGGTTCTTGAAGGTCGAGCCGCCGGTCTTCGAACGCAGCGGCTGCGATTCCTCGCGCGCGGCGGCGATGCGGTCCATCTCGGCCTGGATTGCGTCCGAGGGCTTGGCGAAGCCGCGGAAGGTGGCGCTGACCACGATCGCGCCCTCGGGCAGGCTGCTGTGGCGATAGGTGTAGCCGAGATCGGCATTCCCTAGCGTACGCCGCTCGCCCGAGCGGAGGACGACTTCGCATTCGACGAGGATGTCGCAGGTCTCGCGGCCATAGGCGCCGCCGTTCATTCGCACGAAGCCGCCGACGGTGCCGGGGATCGAGCGCAGGAACTCGACGCCGCCGATGCCCCAGTCGCGCGCCCTGGACGAAACGAGGATGCCCGAAGCACCGCCGCCGCAGCGCAGGGTGGTGTCGTCGAGCTGCTCGACCGCGGCGAAGGCCTTGCCGAGGCGGATCACCACGCCGGGCACCCCGCCGTCGCGGACGATCATGTTCGAGCCGAGGCCGAGGCCCATCACCGGGGTGGCGGGGTCTAGCGCGGCGAGGAACGCGGCAAGGTCGTCGGCATCGGCGGGCTCGAACAGCCACTCCGCCGCGCCGCCGCTCTTGAACCACACGAGCGGCGCAAGCGGGGCGTTAGGGGTGAGTTTGCCGCGAACGGGAGGCATGTTCACAGACCGCGCTCCAGCACGCACGTTCCTCCCCGGGCGAAGCTCGGGGAGGGGGACCGCCGCCGCAGGCGGTGGTGGAGGGGCCGCGCCGTCAGGCGCGGAGCACGCTGCAACGGAAGGCCACCGCCGCTGTCGCGGCGGCCCCTCCACCACGCTGCTGCGCAGCGCGGTCCCCCTCCCCTGCGTTCGCAGGGGAGGAATGAAGTCATCGCCAGGCTCACGCTTCCCCCCGCGCAGCCGCGATCGCCGGTGCGAGACCCGCAGCCCATTTCGTGATGTCGCCCGCACCGAGACACACCACCATGTCGCCCTCGCGCACCACGCCGCCGAGTGCAGTCGCCAGCGCCGTCGCGTCGGTGGTCGCCGCTACCGCGCGGTGCCCGCGATGCGAGATCTGCTCGACCAGCGCATCGGCATGAACGCCCTCGATCGGCGCCTCGCCCGCCGGATAGACCGGCGCCACATACACCATGTCGGCGTCGTTGAACGCCTGGGCGAACTCGTCCATCAGATTGCCCAGCCGCGAATAGCGGTGCGGCTGCACCACCGCGATCACCCGGCCGCGCGTGCTCTCGCGCGCCGCCGCCAGTACCGCGCGGATCTCCACCGGGTGGTGCCCATAATCGTCGATGATCGCCGCGCCCGCGACTTCGCCGACCTTGGTGAAGCGCCGCTTGACCCCGCCGAACTTGGCGAAACCCTGCTGGATCGTCGCATCCGGAATGCCGAGCTCCAGCGCCACGCCGATCGCGGCCAGCGCGTTCTGGACATTGTGGCGGCCCGGCATCGGCAGCTCGATATTCTCGATCGAGCGGGTGGTGCCGTCGCGGTTGCGGATGATCGCCTCGAACCGGTTGCCCCCGGCATGCGGCGTCACGTTCACGCCGCGCACATCGGCGCTGGCAGCGAAGCCATAGGTGACGATCCGCCGGTCGCGAACGCGCGGGATGATCGCCTGCACTTCCGGGTGATCGAGGCAGAGCAGCGCCGCGCCGTAGAAGGGCACATTCTCGACGAACTCGACGAACGCCGCCTTGACCTTCTCGAACGAGCCATAATGGTCGAGATGCTCGGGATCGATATTGGTGACGATCGCATAGGTGCCGTCGAGCCGCAGGAAGCTGCCGTCGCTCTCATCGGCCTCCACGACCATCCAATCGCTGTCGCCCAGCCGGGCGTTGGAGCCGTACTGGTTGATGATCCCGCCGTTGATCACGGTCGGGTCCACCCCGCCCGCGTCGAGCAGCGCCGCGACCATCGAGGTCGTCGTCGTCTTGCCGTGGGTGCCGGCCACCGCGATGGTGGACTTGAGCCGCATCAGCTCGGCGAGCATCTCGGCGCGGCGCACCACGGGGATGCGGTTCTGATAGGCCGCTTCCACCTCGGGGTTGGTGCGGACGATCGCGGTGGAGACCACCACCACCGCCGCCTCGCCCAGATTCTCGGCGGCATGGCCGATCGTCACCGGAATGCCGCGATCGCGCAGGCCCTGGACGACGTAGCTATCGGCGACGTCCGAGCCCTGCACCTTGTAGCCGAGGTTATGCATCACCTCGGCGATGCCCGACATGCCGATGCCGCCGATGCCGACGAAGTGAATGGTACCGATGTCGGTGGCGACGCCCTTCATGCGTAAGCTGGCCTTCCGTTCTTGTTTGCTTTCTGCACCTTCCCCACCGGGGCGCGGGGTGCGTGGATCGATTCGACGAGATCGGCGAGGTCGCGCACCGCATCGGGCCGGCCGACGCCGCGGGCGCGCGCCGCCGCATTCTC
Organism: Sphingomonas sp. ABOLE; assembly: GCF_003950455.1. Taxonomy (NCBI): domain Bacteria; kingdom Pseudomonadati; phylum Pseudomonadota; class Alphaproteobacteria; order Sphingomonadales; family Sphingomonadaceae; genus Sphingomonas; species Sphingomonas sp. ABOLE. The sequence continues at coordinate 66,386 of NZ_QQWY01000023.1, read as the reverse complement.
CAGCGCCTTGGTGTCGAGCCCCAGCTTCTGCATCTGCTTGGCCAGTTCCTGCGCGGTGAAGGCGCGCTGCGGGATGGTCCGCGCGCCGCCGGCCTCGGTGATCTCGCGCGCATTGGCGGTCTGGTGGTCGTCGGTGGCGCTGGGCAGCGGCACCAGGATCGCGGGACGCCCGGCGGCGGTCAGCTCGGCGATGGTCGAGGCCCCTGCCCGCGCGATCACCAGATGCGCCCAGGCGAGCCGCTCGGGCATGTCGGGCAGATAGGTGGCGACCTCGGCGGGGATCTCGTGCTCCTGGTACTTGGCGCGGACCATCTCGATGTCCTCGATGCGCGCCTGGTGGGTCACCTGCAGCCGGCGGCGGAAATGCACCGGCAGCAGCGCAAGCCCGTCGGGCACCACCTGGCTGAGGATCGAGGCCCCCTGGCTGCCGCCGGTCACCAGCACGCGGAACAGCCCGTCTTCCTCCAGCATCGGATAGGGCTTCGCCCGCAGCGCCAGCACCGCCTCGCGCACCGGATTGCCGGTGAGATGCGTCTTGGCCTCCCAGCCGGGCTTCATCCGCTCGACCTTGTCATAGGACGTCGCGATCGCCGCCACGCGGCCCGCGACCAGCCGGTTGACCCGGCCCAGCACCGCATTCTGCTCGTGGATCACGGTGGGGATACGCGCGCCGAACGCCGCCAGCAGCGCCGGGAAGGCGGGATAGCCGCCAAAGCCGATCACCGCCGACGGGCGCAACTGCTTGTAGAGCTTGCGCGCCATCGCCCGGCCTGCCAGCATCTGCCGCGCCGCCTTGAGATAGCCGATCGGCCCGCCGCCCAGCCGTCCGGCGGGGAGCACATGCGTCTCGACGCCCTCGAACAGCCCCGGAAAGCGCACGCCACGCTCGTCGCTGACCAGCGCCACCTGATGCCCGCGCCGTGCGAGCTCCACCGCCAGCGCGGCCGCGGGCACCATGTGCCCGCCGGTGCCCCCGGCGGCGAGGACGTAACTACGGCGTTCGGTCATGCGGCTTTGCTCCAGCGGCCTGTGTAGGGCGAGCGCTTCAGATACGGGTTTCGGCGCGTGAAAGCGAGCAGCAGGCCATAGCCGATCGACAGCGCGATCATCGACGATCCGCCATAGCTGATGAAGGGCAGCGTCATGCCCTTGGACGGCGCGATGCCGGTGTTCACCGCCATGTTGATCAGCGCCTGCACGCCGAACTGCGAGGCGAGGCCGGCGGCGGCGAGCAGCCGGAACGGATCCTCCTCGTCGAGCAGCTTCATCAGTACGCGGACGACGATGGCGAGGTACAGCAGCACGATGATGCCGCAGGCGATCAGCCCGAACTCCTCGCCGATCACCGAGAAGATATAGTCGGTATGCGCCTCGGGCAGGCGGAACTTGATCTGGCCGCTGCCCGGCCCCGCGCCGAACAGCCCGCCGGCGGTCAGCGTGTCGTGCGCCATCTCCACCTGATAGCGATCGGCGAGCGCGGCTTCCTTGGTGGGGAACAGGAAATTGTCGATGCGGGTGCGCGCGGTGCCGTAGAACAGATAGGCCGCGACCACCCCCGCCACTGCCATGCCGCCCAGGCTCGCGATCGCAGCGGGCGAGATGCCGGAGAGCATCAGCAGGATCACCCACACCGTGCCGAACAATATGGTCTGGCCGAAGTCCGGCTGGAGCATCAGCAGCACCGCGATTAGCGCGGTGATCGCGCCGGTGACGATCATCACCGGCAGCTCGGGATCCTTGGCGCGGAACGAGAGGATCCACGCGGTCGAGACGATGAACATCGGTTTCAGGAACTCGGACGGCTGGAGATCCGAAATGCCCAGGCTGATCCAGCGCTTGGCCCCGTTCACCTCGTGCCCGATGATCGGCAGCAGCATCATCAGCCCGAGAAAGACGAGCGCGCCCGCCAGCGACAGCCGCCGCGCCAGCGAGGTGGGCAGCATCGAGACGAGGATCAGCACCGGCACGCAGATGCACACCCACATCAGCTGCCGCCAGAAATAATACATCGGCTGGACGATATGCGCCGCATCCGAATAGCGCCGCGCGGTCGCGGGCGAGGCGGCCGCGACCGCCACCAGCCCGATCGCGATCAGCAGCAGCGGCAGGAACAGCAGCACGCGGTCCACTTCCCAGAACCACATGCCCGCACGGGACTTGCTGGCGCGGCTGAGCTGGTTGGAGATGCGCGGTAGGCCGGCGTGCTTCTCTTCCACGTCCCCGGACTGGCGGCTCACCCGAGCGCCTCCACGGCGGCTCGGAAGGCGTCGCCGCGATGCTCGAAATCGCGGAACTGGTCGAACGAGGCGCAGGCCGGCGACAGCAGGACGGCGTCGCCCGACCGGGCCTGGGCGGCGGCGGCGTGCACGGCGGCCTCCAGCGTGCCGGACCGCTCGACGGGCATCTCGCCCTCCAGCAGGCCCGCGAACAGCGGCCCGGCCTCGCCGATCGTGTAGGCGCGCACGACATGGCCGAAGCCGGGGCGGCAGGCCTCCAGGCTGTCGGTCTTGGCGACGCCGCCGAGAATCCAGTGGATGCGCGGGAACGCCGCGAGCGCGGGGGCGGTCGATTCCGGGTTGGTCGCCTTGCTGTCGTTGACGAAGACCACGCCGTTCCGCGTCGCGATCCGCTCCATGCGGTGCGGCAGGCCGGGGAAGCTCTCCAGCCCCTTGTCGATCGCGGCGCGGTCGATGCCCAGCGCCTCGCAGGCGGCGATCGCGGCGAGCGCGTTCTGCGCATTGTGCGGCCCCTGCAGCGCCGGCCAGCGTGACTGGTCCATGCACACGCCGGGCGCGATCCTGGTCACGTCCTCGCTGCGGCCGGACAGCGCCACCTGCCGGGCGATGTTCGCCGAGGCCGCATCGCCGAGGCCGATGATCGCCGCATGCCCCTTGGACTGCATCGCGAACAGCCGCGCCTTGGACGCGGCATAGCCCTCGAAGCCGTCATAGCGATCGAGATGGTCCGGCGTGATGTTGAGCAGCACCGCGACGTCGCAGTCGAGGCTGTGGGTCAGGTCGATCTGGTAGCTCGACAGCTCCAGCACATAGACGCCGCCTGCGGGAAGCGGATCCTGGCCGAGGATCGGCAGGCCGATATTGCCGCCCAGCCGCGTGGGGATGCCCGCGGTCTCGATAATGTGGTGGATCAGCGCGGTGGTGGTCGACTTGCCGTTGGTGCCGGTGATGCCGACCACGCGGTGCGCGGGCAGATCGGCGCGCGCTTGCGCGAAAAGCTCGATGTCTCCGATCAGCGGCACGCCGGCCGCGCGGGCGTGCGCCGCGATCGGGTGCCGGTTGAGCGGCACGCCGGGGGAGACGACCATGCCGGCACAGTCGGTGAGATCGGTAGTCAGCGGATCGGCGAGCAAAAGCTCCCTCTCCCCTTCCGGGGAGAGGGTTGGGGAGAGGGGCAAGTGCGACGCGCCATCGACAGGCCCCTCTCCCCGACCCTCTCCCCGCAAGCGGGGAGAGGGAGACAAAGACTCCCGCGCCGCCTCGTTCGCATCCCACGCCAGCACCCCTGCCCCGCTGGCCAGCAGCGCGCGCACGGTCGCCGCGCCCGAGCGTGCGAGCCCGAGCACCGCGAAGCGTTTGCCGCGCCAGGCGGGGCTGGTGATCACCGCAGCTTGAGCGTCGCGAGACCGGCCAGCGCCAGCACGAAGGCGATGATCCAGAAGCGGATCACCACCGTCGGCTCCGACCAGCCGAGCTGTTCGAAATGATGGTGGATCGGCGCCATGCGGAACACGCGCTTGCCGGTGCGCTTGAAGAAGAACACCTGGATGATGACGCTCAGCGCCTCCATCACGAACAGCCCGCCGATGATGCCGAGCACCAGCTCATGGTGCGTGGTGACGGCAATCGTGCCGATCGCCCCGCCCAGCGCCAGGCTGCCGGTATCGCCCATGAACACCGCGGCAGGCGGCGCATTGAACCACAGGAAGGCGAGCCCCGCCCCGATCATCGCGCCGCAGAAGATGGCGAGGTCGCCCGCGCCCGGCACGTGCGGGATGCCCAGATAGGTCGCGTAGATCTTGTTGCCCGCAAGGTACGCGATCAGCATGAACGCCATGCCCGCGATCACCACCGGCATCGTCGCCAAGCCGTCGAGCCCGTCGGTGAGGTTCACCGCATTGCCGAACGCCACGATCGTGAACGCCGCGAAGGCGATGTAGAAATAGCCGAGATCCGGGTGCACCCAGCTGAGGAACGGCACGTAGAGCTGGGTATTGCCCTCGGCAAAGAGGATGATCGCGCTGGCCACGCCGGCGATCAGGAACTCGCCGATCAGCCGCACCTTGCCGGAGACGCCCGCGGTCTTCTGCTTCCGCACCTTGTCGTAATCGTCGAGGAAGCCGATCATGCCGAAGCCGAGCGTCACGAACATGCACGCCCAGACATAGGCGTTGCGCAGGTCCATCCAGATCAGCAGCGCCAGCGTCAGGCTGGTCAGGATCATCAGCCCGCCCATCGTCGGCGTGCCGCGCTTGGCGAGGTGGCTCTGCGGTCCGTCGGTGCGGATCGGCTGGCCCTTGCCCTGGCGCAGCCGCAGCCAGCCGATGAACTTCGGCCCGATCAGCAGCCCCAGCAGCAGCGCGGTCGCCACCGCCCCGCCGGTGCGGAACGACAAATACCGGAAGAGATTGAGGACGCCGGGAAAACCCAGCTGCTCCGCGATCAGATAGAGCATGATTGCCTTTCCGCCAGCGCCGCGACGATCGTCGCCAGCCGCACGCCGTTCGACCCTTTGATGAGAACCGCGTCGCCCGGCGCGAGCGTCGATTCAAGCGCAGCCTTCGCGGCCGCAGCATCGGCCACATGGACGAAATCCAGCCGTCCCTCAAGCGCGGCGGCCAGCGGCGCCATCGCTTCGCCCACCAAAATGGCACGACTCACCCCGGCATGCGTGATCGGATCGGCGAGTTCGGCGTGGAGGGCATCGGCGTGGGTGCCCAGCTCGCGCATCTCGCCGAGCACCGCGACCCTGCGCCCCGGTTCGGCGGCCAGCACCTTGAGCGTCGCGCGCATCGAGCTGGGATTGGCGTTGTAGCTTTCGTCGATGACGAGCGCGGTGCCGTCGCCGACGGACACGGTCATCCGCGCGCCGCGACCGGCAAGCCCGCCCATCTCGGCGAGCGCGAGCCCCGCGACTTCGAGGTCGCCGCCCACCGCATCGACTGCGGCGAGAATCGCCATCGCGTTGGACACCCAATGCTCGCCCGGCTGGGAGATGGTGAAGCTGAGCTCGCGGACGCCGAAGCGCGCCATCACGAAGGTGCCGCCGCTGCGCGCGCGCATCGTCTCGACGGCGCGATAGTCGGCGCCTTCGCCCAGCCCGAAGGTGACGATGCGGGTGGCATAGGGCCGCGCGGCGTCGAGCAGCCGGTCGCGATAGGGGCTGTCGAACGGCACGATCGCAGTGCCGCCGGCGGCCAGTCCCTGGAAGATCTCGCCCTTGGCGTCGGCGATCTTCTCGACGCTGTCGAAGAAGCCGAGATGCGCCGGCGCGATGGCGGTGACGATGGCGACATGCGGCCGCACCAGCCGGGTCAGCTGGGCGAGTTCGCCGGCATGGTTCATGCCCATCTCGAACACGCCGTAGCGGCTTTCGCGCGGCATACGGGCGAGGCTCAGCGGGACGCCGGTATGGTTGTTGTAGCTCTTCACCGAGCGGTGCGCGCAGCCGGGATCGATCCGGTCGAGCGCGGCGAACAGCGCCTCCTTGGTGCCGGTCTTGCCGACCGAGCCGGTGACGCCGATGATCTTGGCCGAGGACCGCCTGCGCGAAGCCGCACCGAGCGCGTTCAGCGCGCCGGTGGTATCGGCGACGCGGATGCCGGGACGATCGGTGGGGTCGGACACCACCGCACCGGCCGCCCCCTGCGCGAAGGCCTGGTCGAGGAAGCGATGCCCGTCGGTGCTCTCGCCCTTCAGCGCGAGAAACAGGTCGCCAGGGCCGACTTCGCGGGAGTCGAAGGCGACGCCGGAAACGGTGAAGTCGGCGGAGGCGGTGCCGTGCGTGGCAGCGGCGATCTCCGCGGAGGTCCAGAGCGTCGAGGTCACGCCGCGCACTCCCGCGCCACCGCGACATCGTCGAACGGCAGCACCATCTCGCCGACGATCTGGCCCTGCTCATGTCCCTTGCCGGCGACCAGCACGATGTCGTGCGGCTCGGCCATCGCGATCGCCGCCGCTATCGCCGCGCGGCGGTCGCCGATCTCGGTCGCCTCCGGTGCGCCCTTGAGGATCGCGCGGCGGATCTCGGCCGGATCCTCGGTGCGCGGATTGTCGTCGGTGACGATCGCCACGTCGGCGCCCGACGCCGCCACCTGCCCCATCAGTTCGCGCTTGCCGGGATCGCGATCGCCGCCGGCGCCGAACACCAGGATCAGCCGGCCGTCGGTATGCGGCTTCAGCGCCGCGATCGCCGCCTCCAGCGCATCGGGGGTATGGGCATAATCAACATAGACCGGCGCGCCATTGGCGGCGATCACCGCCCGCTCCAGCCGCCCGCGCACCGGCTGCAGCCGCGCGCAATTGGCGAGCGTTTCGCCCACGTCGCCGCCGGTCGCGATCACCAGCCCCGCCGCGGTCAGCGCGTTCGCCGCCTGATAGGCGCCGATCAGCGGCAGCCGTACAATGTGGACCTTGTCCTCCGCCTCGATCTCCAGCGTCTGGCCGAGCAGCGAGGGCGTGCGCGACACCAGCCGCAGCGTCTTGCCATGCTCGCCCACCGTGATCAGCCGGTTGCCGCGCATCCGGGCGAGATCCTCGACCTGCGGCGCATGCGGATCGTCGGCCCACACCACCGCGGTGCCGTCCTCGGCCAGCACCTCGGCGAAGAGGCGCAGCTTGGCGGTGAAATAGGTCGCCATGTCGCCGTGATAGTCGAGATGGTCGCGGCTGAGATTGGTGAACGCCGCCGCGCGCACCGGCAGCCCCTCGGTACGGTATTGCGACAGCCCGTGCGACGAGGCCTCGAACGCGACATGGGTCACCCCTTCGCGCGCGAGCCCGGCGACGTTGGACAGGAAGGTGACGATGTCCGGCGTGGTCAGCCCGGTCGAGACGCGCTCGTCCGCCGTGGTCACGCCCAGCGTGCCGATCGAGGCGGCGTGAAAGCCGGCCATCCGCCACAGCTGGCGGGTCATCTCGACGGTGGAGGTCTTGCCGTTGGTGCCGGTCACCGCCGCGGTGACCGCCGGGAACGGCGCAAAGAACTGCGCGGCGAGGTTCGCGAAGCGCGCGCGCGGATTGGCGTCGGCGATGTGCATCGCGCCTGCCACCTTCGCCTCGGGCCGCGCCACCACGGCGATCGCGCCCGCCTGAACGGCGGCCTCGATATAGTCCTCGCCGTTCACCCGCGCGCCTTCGAACGCGCCGAAGATCGTGCCCGGCGCCACCTTGCGGTGATCGATCGCGAATCCGGTGACGACCGCGTCGTCCGCGGTGCCGATCAGGGGTCCCAGTTTCATTCGGCAGTCGCTTTCGGCTCCGGGGAGCGATCGACGAGCGGCAGCAGGTCGCTTTCGTCGATGTCCTTGGCATTGTCGGGCGCGATGCCCAGAAGGGCGCCGGTCCGCGCGATCAGGCGCGAGACGACCGGCGCGACGGTCCAGGCCGCGGTGGTCCGCGGCGTAGTGGCATTGGCCTTGGGCGAGTCGAGCATGGCGACCACCACATAGCGCGGCGCGTCGACGGGGAAAGCCGCCGCGAAGGTGGAGACGTTGCGGTGATGGTCGTAGCCACCCTCGCTCGCCGCCTCGGCGGTGCCGGTCTTGCCCGCGACGCGGTAGCCGGGCGCCTCGCCCTTGCGGCCGGTGCCCTTGAGCACGATCAGCCGCAGCAGCTGGCGCATCCGGTAGCTGGTCGATTCCTGCAGCACCCGCCTGCCCTGCACCGGATGCTCGGCGTCCACCTTCATCAGCGTCGCCGGGTGCCAGATGCCGCCATTGACCATCGCGGCATAGGCAGCCGCGAGGTGCAGCGGCGTCACCGCGATGCCATGGCCATAGGCGGTGGTCATCACCGTGATCCGCCCCCAGTTCGCCGGCCAGAGCGGGCGCACCGCGCCGATCTCGATGCTCGGCCGCTGGTCGAAGCCGAGGCGGCGGAACATGTCCTGCATCTTCTCCGCGCCCAGCTCGTCGGCGATCCGCGCCGTCGCGATGTTGGACGAATAGATCAGCGTTTCCGGGATGTTGAGCCAGCGAAACTGCTCGTCGCCCGGATCGTCATGGATGGTGAAGCGGCCGACCTTCATCGGCGCGGTCGCATCGAAGCGCCGCGACATCGAGGTGATCGTGCCCGAATCGATCGCCGCTGCCACCGCGATCGGCTTGAAGGTGGAGCCGAGCTCGTAGACGCTCTGGGTCACGTTGTTGCGCGGCGGCGGCCCGACCAGCTGGTTGGGGTTGAAGCTCGGCAGCGAGGTCATCGCGACAACCTCGCCGGTGTGCACGTCGAGCACCACCGCGGCGGCGCCGCGCGCCTGCAGGTCGGTCATCGCGCGACCCAGCTCGCTCTCCAGCGCCGCCTGCACCCGCGCATCGAGCGACAGCGTCACCGGCTTGCCGCGCTGCGCCGGATCGCTCAGCCGCGCCTCCAGCACCTTCTCCATGCCGGTGACGCCATGGCCCTTGTCGTCGAGATAGCCGAGCACGTGCGCCGCCATGTCCGACTGCGGATAGAGCCGGTCGGTCTCGCGCTGGAACTCGATCGCCGGTTCGCCGAGCGCGTTCATCTGGTTGACCAGCTCGGGCAGCGCGCGGCGCTTGAGGAAGGCGAAGCTGCCGCCGGCCTTGAGCAGGGCATAATATTGCGCCTGGCTGCGCTCGGGAATCAGCTCGGCGAGCTTCTGCGCCAGCGCGGCCTTGTCGCCGATCACCTGGTTGGGATGGATCGCGATCGTCCAGGCATCGATGCTGCGGGCGAGCGGCGTGCCGTTGCGATCGACGATGTCGCCGCGCGCCGGGACCAGCGCGTTGGACAGGTCGCGCGGGCTGGCCGGCCCGGCCGACAACGCCAGAAAGGCGAGCTTGACGAGGATCGCCAGCACGCCCGCGCCGAACAGGATCGAGAGAATCATCAGGCGCAACTGCGCCACCGCGACGAGCGCCTCGCGCCCCCCGCCCGAACCCCGCGAACGCGCGGGAGGGGCGACGACGACGATCATCGCTGCGCCGTTTGCTCGCGCTTCGCCACCCGGCGGAGATCGCTGATCGTCGCGGCGCTGAGCAGCGGACGATCGGGCTGGGCCAGCCGGGCCTTGTCGATCTTGCGGATCAGCCGGTCGAGATCCTGGGCGGGCTTGGTATCGGACTGCGCCACGCGGACCACGGTCGACTTGACGGGTGCTGCCTTGACCGGCGCCGCCGACGCGGTCTGCACCGGCCTGGCCGCCACCGTCTTGACCGGTGCCGCCGCAGCGGTCGCCACCGGCTGGGCAGCCGCCGCCGTCTCCACCGGACGCTGCCCGGTCGGGATCACGAGCGCCGCGGTTTCCACCTTGGCATCACCGGGTACGGCCGGCACCGGCTGGTCGAGCGCCGCCAGCCCGCTGGCGCTCGCCAGATACTGCTGCGGCTGCGGCGCGTTCATCGCCAGCACGTCGCCGTTCCAGCGCTCGATCTGGGCCATGTTGGCGCGGGTGTCGAATTCGGTTTCGAGGCCACGGATGTCCTTGTGCGCCTGGACGATGGCGGAGTCCATCGCGCGCAGCTTCGCCCGTTCCGCCGCGCCGTGCGACGTCACCATATAGCAGGTCGGCGCAACGATGACGCCGCACAGGAACCAGCCAAGCCCCCGGAAGCCATAGACAGCCATCACACCTTATCCTCACCGGACCACGGCGCCGCCTCGGTCCGCCGCGCCGCGCGCAGCGTTGCCGAACGGGCGCGTGGGTTACGCACCAACTCCGCCTCGCCAGGGCGCACGGCCTTGGCGGGCGTTTCAAAACTCGGTTCCGCCCGCGGCCCCACCGCCGGGCGATGCCGCGAACCCGCCGGCGTGCTGCCGCTGCGTTCGCGGAAGAAGCGCTTGACCAGCCGGTCCTCCAGGCTGTGGAAGGTCACCACCACCAGCCGCCCGCCGGGCTTGAGCACGCGCTCGGCGGCCGCCAGCACGTCGGTCAGCTCGTCCAGTTCGCGGTTGATGTGGATGCGCACCGCCTGGAAGGTCCGCGTCGCGGGATCCTTCTTGTCGTGCGGGCGATGGCCGAGCGCGCGGCGCACCACCGCCGCCAGCTCCGCGGTGCGGGTCAGCGGCCGCGCCTCCACGATGAACTTGGCCACGCGGCGCGCGCGCGGCTCCTCGCCGAGGTGGAACAGCACGTCCGCGATCTCGCCCTCGTCGGCATTGTTGAGCCAGTCGGCCGCGCTCATCCCCTCCCCCGCCATCCGCATGTCGAGCGGCCCGTCCTGCTGGAACGAGAAGCCGCGCTCGGCCTGGTCGAGCTGCATCGAGGAGACGCCGATATCGAGCACGACGCCGTCCACCGGCGCCAGGCCGCGCGCCTCCAGCTCTTCGGCCAGCCGGCTGAACGGCGCATGGATCAGGGTGAGCTGCCCCGCGCTCTCCGCGACGATGCGGGCACCATTGGCGATCGCGGTCGGATCGCGGTCGAACGCCACAACGCTGGCACCCGCACCGAGCATGGCGCGCGTGTAGCCGCCGGCGCCGAAGGTACCGTCGACATGGGTTTCGCCGGGCGCAATCGCGAGCGCGTCCAGCACTTCGTCGAGCAGCACGGGGATGTGGGGCGCGTCGGTCACATCGCCCCCTTTTGCTGCATCAGGTACAGGCAGATTTCCTTGAGTTCGGGATCGGCGGTCTCGCTCGCGAGCAGTTCGTCGGGCGCCCAGATGTCGAACGTGTCGCCGCTGCCGACGAAGAACGCCCATTTCTGGATCTTGGCCTTGGCGCGGAAGAAGGGCGGCAGCACGAACCGCCCGCTGTCATCGTACGGCGCCTTTTCGACCATGCCGAAGGCGCGGCGCTTGGGGCGCACGCTGGGCTGCTCGCCACGATCGAGCGCCTGCTGGTCCAGCTTGTCAATGCGCTCGTACTTGGTCCGCGACCAGCCGGTATCGTGCGCGGAGAGGCACGGATCCTCCGCATGCACGCCGACGACGATCTGGCGGACGTCCGAATTGCGCTCGGCGGCAGCGCGCAGGTCTGCGGGTATGGCGACGCGACCCTTCTGGTCGACCGCCTGGAGCGCAAATCCTTCGAAGAGCTCCCTGTCCGCCACGCCAAACCCCAAGCCGGGCACGACTCTCCCGCCGCCGGAATCACGCGAAATCGTGTTCCTGCTGGTGCTGTTCGGGAGAAAGGGTTCGTGCCCCCCTTTAGTGTGCCCTTTTAATCACATTATAGGGCGGGAGACAACGGGACAGATGGGGACGGCACGGGAATTTCAGCCACTGATCGCCACCGCTGGGCGCTTTTCGCGATAATGTCCCTTTTTGTTCATGCTTCTCCCCTGCCCAAGCCATGCTTGATCCGGAAAAATGCTTAATGTGAAGGGGATGGCGCCAGCAGCCGGGAACCGATCAGGCCAACGCCGAAACTGTCATGCACGACCCGCAAGCACCGGAAACTGCGGCATTTTCGTCACCGCACCGAAAAGCCGGCGATATCGCGTCCCACGCCGTCCCCGAAAAGTGGGGCGATTTCCCCGGCGATCCCCGCGCTGCGATTCCGGTGGGGGCACCTCCCCGGCCGCGCCCGAGTCCCCGGCCTATTTGCCCGCGGCGGCGTCCTGCCGGTGGGCCTGCTCGCGCGCCTGGGCGGCGGGATCGTCGGTGCTGGGCGCGACGCCGAGCTCGGCGAGCGGTTCGTCATGGCTGCGATCGGCGGCGACATTGTCGACCCCGGTCAGGTTGGCGACCACCGCGGCGTTCGACGCGCCCGCCGCGCTCACCGGCGCCTCGCGGTTCGCCTGCGAGAACACCGCGTACGCCAGCACCATCAGCAGGACCACGGCCGCGAGTCCGGTCATGCCAACGCGGATGCGCTGCATGGCCTGGGCGTGATCCTGGGGTGGGCCGAGTTTCATGACTGTGGCATAAATGTAACGCGTGCAGCGGCGCTTGTCGAGCGGTGCCGCCGCGCGCGGCTCATGCCGCCGGTGCCGAGAGCCCCTTCGCGGCCAGCCATTCGTCGTTGTAGAGCGTCGAGAGATAGCGGAAGCCGGTGTCGCACAGGATCGTGGCGACGCGCTTGCCCGGCCCCAGCGCGCGGGCGAGCCGAACCGCGCCGGCGACGTTGATGCCCGAGGACAGGCCCAGGCACAGCCCCTCCTCCTTCAGCAGACGGCGCACCCATTCCATGCCTTCCTCGTCGGAGATGCGGAACTGGGTGTCGATCGGCGCGCCCTCCAGATTGCCGGTGATCCGCCCCTGGCCGATCCCCTCGGCGACCGACGAGCCCTCGCTGCGCAGCTCGCCACAGGCATAATATTCGTACAGCGCGGCGCCATGCGGGTCGCTGAGCGCGATGGTGACCTTCTCGTCCTTCGCCTTCAGCCCCAGCCCGACGCCCGCGATCGTGCCGCCGGTGCCCGCCGCGCAGGTGAAGCCGTCGATGCGGCCGTCCATCTGCGTCCAGATCTCCTCCGCGGTGCCATAGATATGCGCCTTGCGGTTGGCAGTGTTGTCGAACTGGTTGGCCCAGATCGCGTTGGGCGTCTCCTCGGCGATCCGGCGGCTGGTGTGGACGAAATGGCCCGGGTTCGAATAGGGCGCCGCCGGCACCAGCACCAGCTCGGCGCCGAGCGCGCGCAGCGTGTCCATCTTCTCGCGCGACTGGGTCTCGGGCATCACGATGATCGTGCGATAGCCCTTGGCGTTGGCGACCAGCGCGAGGCCGATCCCCGTATTGCCCGCCGTCCCCTCGACGATCGTGCCGCCGGGGGCGAGCAGGCCGCGCGCCTCGGCATCGTTGACGATGTAGAGCGCCGCGCGATCCTTCACCGAGGCGCCGGGATTGGCGAATTCGCACTTGGCGAAGATGTCGCAGCCGGTCTCGTCGCTGGGCCCCTTCAGGCGGACGAGCGGGGTATTGCCGATCAGCGCGAGCGTATTCTGGGAAACGTGCATGGCGGCTAGATAGGGCCCCGCCCCCGGCCCGTGCAAGCAACGCAATCTATCCGGCGACCCCGGCCTGCTTCAGATGCGGCCCCAGCCGCCCCGCGATCCACAGGAAGAACATCCGGTAATCGGAGACGAGCGACCAGAGCGGATAGGTGAAGGTCGCCGGGCGATTGCGCTCCACCCCGAAATGCGCCCCCCAGGCAAAGCCATAGCCGGCGAGCGGAATGGCGATCAGCCACCAGGCGTTCAGCAGCAGCCCGGCGGCGAGTGCCACGAAGGTCAGCGCGGTGCCGACATAATGCAGCCTGCGCGTCGCGGGCTTGGCGTGCTCGCGCAAATAATGGGGCCAGAAGTCCCGGTAGCGGGTGATCGTACGGGCCATGGGCGAAGCTTATGCCGTTTCCGCCACGGCGGGAAGCCCACCGATACGGAATGGGCATCGACGGCTTGCGCCCCAGTAGCGGACGCTATGCTTTCGGGTTATCGTGAGGCGTGCTTAAAAAGCTCGCCATAGCGATTCTGGTGACAACGTGGAGCTCTCCAGCTTCCGCGCTCTGTATTTATCGCGGCGCGGATAACGCAAAAACTACTATTGCTCAGGAGTTTAGAGACTCCCGATGGGTTGTACGTGCTCATGTCGTGTCAGTTGACTATCATTGGTCGGACGAAGATGAATCTTGGACACTCTACCGGCTTAAGGTTGTAAAATCATACAAGGGAAATCTAACGACTCGTTTCACGTTCTTCACTGAGCGTAACAGTGGTGGTTTTTACATGGATGGCAACGATGGCGGGCCAGACCTGGACAGGGATTATCTACTGTTCCTGACGCCGCAAGCTTTTGGAAAGGGCCAGCCAGCATCCGCTCGGGGCGCGTTGTGGGTCAATTACAACTGCGGCCAATCGAAGGTCTGGAACGAGGTTACAGCCCGTGAAGCTGCAGAGCTTGCTACGCTTTCTCGACACCGCTGATCGACGGCTTCCCACCCACTTCCCGCCCCGCGACACGCCGTCTACCCCCGCTCCCATGCCCGAACGCAAGCACAGCTTCCCGCCCGTCGTCGCGCCCGACACCCGGCTGCTCGTCCTCGGCTCGCTGCCCGGCGAGCGCTCGCTGGCGGCGGCGCGCTATTATGCGCATCCACAGAACCAGTTCTGGCAGCTGATCTCCCCAGCCGCCGGGCGCGACCTGGTGCCGCTCGCCTATGCCGACCGGCTCGACGCGCTGCGCGCCGCGCGGATCGGGCTGTGGGACGTCGTCGCCAGCGCGACTCGCCCCGGCAGCACCGACGCCGCGCTGCGCGACATCGAAGCGCACGACATCGCTGCGCTCGCCGCCACCCTGCCCGATCTGCGCGCGATCGCGTTCAACGGCGGCACCGCCCAGCGCCACGGCCTGCGCCAGCTTGGGACAGAAGCCGCACGCTACACCATCTTCGGGCTGCCGTCGTCGAGCCCGCTGCATACCGTGGGACTTGCGGCGAAGGCGCCCGCCTGGGCCGCACTTTCGGCCTATTCGCAGCCCCGTGGCCATGCGAACGCTTAGCAATAGCAGTACCAGCAGCGACTCCTTCGCAAATGGTCTGCGAGTCAGTAGCAATACGGAGTGGTGGCCCCAAGGGGCGAGGCATAGCCCTGTTGCACCACCATGCTGAACCGCCGCAGTGCCCTTTTCCGCTCCAGCGGCCCGGCCACCGACACGGCGGAGGATGCCCCCTCCTATCGCTTTCTCGAACTGCTCGCGGTCAGCGCCAGCGACCTGCTCCAGGCCGAGGATCTCGCCCCCGCGCTGGACCGCATCTTCGGGCTGATCCGCAACGAGGTCGAGCTCGACGTCTTCTTCCACTATGTCTTCGATGGCAACGGCCTCGATCTCAACGCCTGGGCCGGCATCACGCCCGAGCAGGTGACGGACTGGAGCCATGTGCCGATCGGCATCGCGATCTGCGGCGGCGTGGCGGAAAGCCTCACCCCGATGATCGCGCGCGACATCCAGCAATCGGACGATCCGCGGCTCGCCTATGCGCGCGACATGGGGCTCGATGCCTGTTTCTGCACGCCGCTGCTCCACAAGAATATGCTGCTCGGCACCCTGGCGTTCGGGCGCCGCGGGCGTGCCACCTTCACCGATGCCGAGGTCCAGTTCCTCCAGACGCTGGCCAGCTACGTCACCCTCGCCAAGCACCGGATTCGCGTCGATCGAGAATTGCGCGCTCGACTGCAGGAGCGCGACCGGATGCTCGCCGAGCGGGTGACGATCGAGCGCCAGATGCTCGAGCTCACCCGCGCCAGCGCGCTCGGCTCGATCGCGGCGACGGTGGCGCACGAGCTCAACCAGCCGCTCTCCGCCGCCGCCAACTACATGGCCGCGCTCCGGCTGTCGCCGGCGAGTGACGACCACACCCGCGACCTCACCGGCGCCGCCGAACAGCAGCTCCAGCGCGCCGGCGAGATCATCCGGCGCATCCGCCGGATGGTCCGCCAGAACGATCTGGTGCTGGAGGACCGCTCGGTGACCGCCAGCATCGAGGAGGCGCTCAACCTCGTGCGCGCCGCCGCGCCGCGGCTGCTGCCGCCGGTGACGATCCATGTCGCCGGCGCGGCCAATTGCGCCCGGTTCGACAATGTCCAGATCGTCCAGGTGCTCGCCAACCTGCTGCGCAACGCCGGCGAAGCCTGCCAGCGCCACGCGGACGCCGCGATCCGCGTCACCGCCGAGCGACAGGATCCGCACGAAGTCACCATCCGGGTGATCGACAACGGGCCGGGCGTGCCGCTCGCCCAGCGCGACCAGCTGTTCCAGCCGGGCCTGGGCAATGGCGGCAGCGATTCCGGCGGCGGGCTCGGCCTCGGCCTCGCCATCTCGCACCATCTGATCGAGGGGCATGGCGGCCGCATCTGGGCGGAGGAAACGCCCGGCGGCGGCGCGACCTTCGCCTTCACGATCCCGTCGGCGCTCGAAACCGGATCCTGACCGCAAGCGCGCCAGCGACGCCAAACCCCTTGCCGCAGGCGACGCCCGGATGGTAGCGCTATCTCGGATAGCAGCACGAGCTGCACATCACGACGAGAGGATAGGCTGTTGCGTCTTTCGCTGACATTTTCGACGGCTGCGGCCGCCATTGCGCTTCTTGCCGGCTGCTCGGGCGGCAATACGGCGCAGAACGAGACCGCGGCGAACGCCGCCGCCCCCGCCAACGCATCGGACGAAGCGCGCAGCCCGGACGGCAAGCGCTATCTCGCCCAGCCGCTGGTCAAGGACCTCTATTTCGCCGATCCCTCGGCGCACGTGTTCAACGGCAAGATCTATATCTATCCCAGCCATGACGTCGACATGGGCATCCCCGACGACGATCTCGGCAGCCAATATGCGATGCACGACTATCAGGTGCTGAGCATGGACCGCCCGGGCGGCCCGGTGACGGTCAATCCGGTCGCGCTCGACCTGAAGCAGGTCCCCTGGGCCTCGGAAAAGGCCTGGGCGCCCGACGCGGCGTTCAAGAACGGCACCTATTATCTCTACTTCCCCGCCAAGGATAAGCAGGGCGTGTTCCGCATCGGCGTCGCCACGTCCAAGTCGCCGGTCGGCCCGTTCAAGGCCGAGCCGCAGCCGATTCAGGGCAGCTATTCGATGGACCCGGCGGTATTCACCGACGACGACGGCCAGAGCTATCTCTATCTCGGCGGCATCTGGGGCGGCCAGCTCCAGCGCTGGGCGACGGGCAAATACGATCCCAATGCCGGCGACACCGACCTCAAGAAGGACGACCAGCCCGCCCTGTCGGGCAAGGTCGCGCGGCTCGCGCCGGACATGAAGAGCCTCGCCGAGCCGCTCCGCGACGCGGTGATCCTCGACGAGAAGGGCAAGCCCGTGCTCGGCGGCGACCATGACCGCCGCTTCTTCGAGGCGGCGTGGATGTTCAAGCGCGGCGGCAAATATTACTATATGTACTCGACCGGGGACACGCACTTCCTCGCCTATGCGATCGGCAGCAGCCCCTATGGTCCGTTCAAATACACCGGCCGCATCCTCGAGCCGGTGCAGGGCTGGACCAGCCATGGCTCGGTGTTCGAGTTCCAGGGCAAATGGTATCTGGCCTACCACGACACCCAGCTGACCAATAAGAACCACCTCCGCTCGGCCAAGATCACCGAGCTGACCTTCCGCCCGGACGGCACGATCGAGACGCTCAAGCCGTTCAAGGATTAAGGCGCGGCGCGCTGCCGGTCCATTCTTGGACCGGCAGCGGCCTGCGCGGCGGCGCCGACAACGCCTTGTTAAGCCGAGGCGTTTAGCAAAGCGGCATGATCGAAATCGCACCGCCGCGCCGCTTCGCCCATCACGCGCTTGCCGTGCTGGCCGCGGCGATGCTCGGCGCGACACTGTTCGCGGTGCTGTGGACGACGATGCTGGGCATCTCCGCGGGTGTCCGATCCCCCGGTCCGACCTGGCTCGCGACACTGGCCGTGGCGTTCTGGCTCGGCACCTTCATGATCATGCTGCCGAGCGCAACCATCGTCTTTTCGCTGCTTTGGCCGGTCACCCGTCGGCGGACGGCTGCCGCCGGCTGGATCTGCCTGCTCGCGGGCGCGGCCACCGGAATCCTCCTGGCGCCCTTGGCGAGCCCGAAGCTGCACGGCACCACGCCGTTGCAGCTCATCGCCTTCGCGCTGATCGGCGCGGGGGTGGCGGCGCTCTACCGGATACTGCTCGACCGGCTCGGGCGGAGCGGCTGATTTGTGGACACCCGAGCGACACCGACTGCGCTCGCGCGATCCATCGCGACGCTCCGATCATTCTCGCCGTATCCTAGCGGCCTTGCAATCAGACGATGACAGGCAGTCCAATGCTGTCCTCCTCGGAAACGATCACGTTCACCGGAAGTCGGTTGAAGCTTGTTCCTCAGGCAATCGTATTGATGGCCTTCATTCTTCCACTCGGCTTCCTCGGTGCTGGATTCGTGTTTGCAATTGGTCGCGAGGGCGCGACGCCGGCTTCGATCGGCGGAGGCGCATTGATGATGACGGCCTTGGCCTGGCTGATCTGGTTGGAGCTTGTGACACTTAGACGTATCGCGAAGCCAGATGTGCTCATGCTTGCTCCAACTGGCCTTCGCATGATCGTCGCTGGCAGAACGCGCACCATTCCACGAACGAAATTGGGGACGCCGGAGCTGCATAAACTTAGTGGTAGAAGTGCGGCCCGGTCGATCATCGTGCCCGTCGCCGGCGGTAGCAGAGTGGTGATCGCGGCAGAGGAATATGCAGTCGGGGTTCAGGATATCCTGAAAGCGCTAAACCAGACGAAAGCGGGGCTCCCGATCGATGCGCCCGAACATTCCTCTCAGGCGCCCTATCTTTACATCGCGATACCCGCCTCGACACTCGTCCTTGGTATTATGCTTGTCGGATTGACGGCCATTCTCGCCAACTGATCTCACCTTGGAGAGAAGCATCGCGCGGCAACGAACGGTACTGGCACACAACGCGCCCACAGCCGGCCATAACGTCCAGCCCTACGTTGCGTGGCCACCTCTGGCCTCTATTCCGCGCTGCTGTTGTTCCCCGCCTCGTACGGCACCGCCATCGCTTCGTTGTACATCTCGCGGCGGACGTCATCGATGTGCATCCTGTGCGCGCAGCCCTTCAGCACCTGCGCCCCGATCCGCACCTCGGCCGCCAGCGGCGCGCGCTCGGCGCAAGGTCCGGGGCGCAGCGTGATCGTCACCGGCGCGCCATCGGGGGTCTGGGTGGGATAGGTTGCAACGCCCTGCGCCAGCCGCGGCGAGACGGGATAGAAGGGCATCTCCTTGGCGCCCTCCTGCTGGAACTGGATGCGGCCGGGAGCGAGGTCGAGCGCCCAGTCGCGGCCTTCCAGCGGACGGATCTGCAGCGGGGTCGACAGGTCGACGCCGCCCAGCATCGGGCCGGGCTGCACCGCGGCATTGGCGGGGTCCTCGGCGACATTCTCGGTGGGCGTGCCGCCACAGGCCGCGAGCAGCGCCAGCGGCATCAGGGTCCAGCCCCGCATCCAACGGATCCTCCGCTTCATGTGCATGCTCTCCTCGGCCCTTCTTCCTGCGCAGTCGCGCGCGGCGGGTCAAGCACGGTAAACGTCCCCTTTCCGATCGCCTCTGCAACCTCCACGAATGTCCCGCATGTCCCATAGCGCGCAATCATGCGTCTGTTTCGTTGCGGCGCACCATTTCGTGTGACTCTGTACCCCCTTTTCACTTGACGATGATTACCACCTAAGGAAAAGCACCCTACGCTATGAAAAACCCCTCCCCGATCGCACTCTCCGCCGTGGCGCTGCTTTCGCTCGCCGCTTGCAACAACAAGCCCGAAGTGGTCGACAGCCGCGCGCCGGATCCCATGGCTTCGCAGCTTGCGAACGCCGCGCCGGTCGAAACCCCGCCGTCGATCGAAAGCTCGGTGAGCTTCCGCTGCCAGCCGGGCAACACCCTGCTGTTCGTCGACTTCTTCTCCGGCGGCAAGATGGCCAGCCTGCGCGAGAAGAAGGACTCGATGAAGTCGACGCTGCTGAAGGCGCCGGAAGCCGGCAAGCCCTTCACCGCCGAGGGCGGCTACGTGATCGACGGCAACGCCAAGGCGGCCAAGATCACCCTCGCCGACGGTTCGACCCACAGCTGCAAGGCGTAAGCCTGCACCTCCGCCCCGAAAACAAAGCCCGGCGGCTATTTCCGCCGGGCTTTTTTCATGCCAGCTAGAGGCCGGAGGTAAAGCGTGGCAACGATCGCAGTGTACAGCCTGAAGGGCGGCGTCGGGAAGACGACGCTGACGGTCAACCTGGCCTGGGCGTCCGCGATCCGCTCCTCGCGCCGCACGCTGCTCTGGGACCTTGATCCCCAGGCCGCCGCCACCTTCCTGCTCAGCGGCGACGAGGCCGGCCGCCATCAGGCGCAGGCGATCTTCTCCAAGGACGTCGCCGCCGCCAAGCTGCTCCGCGCGACCGCCATCGACCGGCTCGCGCTGCTGCCCGCCGATACCTCGCTGCGCCAGCTCGACCATCTCTTCCATGCGCTCGACAAGAAGAAGCGACTGCGCAAGCTGCTCGACGAGCTGGCGCAGGATTTCGACCGGATCCTGCTCGATTGCCCGCCCGGCCTCACCGAGACGAGCGAGCAGGTGATGCGCGCCGCCGACCTGATCGTCGTCCCGGTGGTGCCCTCCCCGCTCTCGCAGCGCGCCTTCGCGGAGGTCGCCGCGCACCTCGCCCAGCGCGGCGCCAGGGTGCCGCTGATGCCGGTGCACGCGATGGTCGATCGTCGCCGCAAGCTCCATGCCGAGGCACTGGCGCGCCAGCCCGACTGGCCGGTGATCCCGATGGCGAGCGTGATCGAATCCGTCGCGGTGCGGCGCGCGCCGGTGGGCGCCTTCGCACCGCGCAGCGCGGCGACGCGGGCCTTCGCCGAGCTGTGGCAGGCGATCGAACGAACCCTGGCCCTGCGCGTTCGCTGACCATGGTCCAGCGCCGCTCGCCCCCCAAGGAGCTCGACCCCGCGCTGGTGCTGCGCGCCTATGCGATGGGCGTGTTCCCGATGGCCGATGCCCGCGACGCCGGCTCGGTCTATTGGGTAGAGCCCAAGCTGCGCGGGGTGCTGCCGCTCGACGGCTTCCACCTCTCCCGCTCGCTGCGCAAGGTGGTGCTGTCGGATCGCTTCACCGTCACCGTAGACCGTGATTTCGCTGGCATGATCCAACTTTGCGCCGAAAGCGCGCAGGACCGGCCCGAGACCTGGATCAACGGCGCGATCGAACGCGCCTTCATCGAACTCCACCACCTCGGTTACGCGCATTCGATCGAATGCTGGGAGGGCGACCGCCTCGCCGGCGGGCTCTACGGCCTGGCGCTCGGCCGCGCGTTCTTCGGGGAATCGATGGTCACCCGCGTGCGCGACGCCTCGAAGGTCGCGCTGGCCCATCTCGTCGCGCGGCTGCAGGCCGGCGGGTTCCGCCTGCTCGACTGCCAGTTCATCACCGATCACCTCGCCTCGCTCGGCGCGATCGAGATCCCGCGCGACGATTATGTGGCGTTGCTGGGTGCAGCGCTCGGCGATTCGACCGGCGCGGTGTCGTTGCCGCCCTCGGCCTCGGGCGACCTCTTCGCGCTCGACGCACCGGGCGACGACGCCGGCACCGTGTCCGGACCGCTGTCGCGGAAGGTCATCGCGCAGCTCTTGGGCCACACATCGTAGATCGGGTGCTGGACGACGTTGAGCGCCGGCTGTTCCTTGTAGAGCCAGCCGGAGAAGACGCGGTGCCAGCGCTGGTCCTCGCGGCGCACGTCCATCTGCACGAAGGCGCCGGTCAGCCGGTCCCGTTCCCAGGGGGCGGTGCGCTCGCAGGCGCGCAGGCGGACCGTCACCTGCCCGTCGATGCGCGCGGCCTGGCCGGGCTTGAGCGTGATCTCGCGCTCGACGCCGTTGCGCTTGTTGAGCACGCCGAGCACCGCGACGCGCGCGTCCATCGGCGTCGCGGCGGCATCCATGGTGGCATTGTCGGGGCCGGTCGTGACGGTATCGACGCCCTGCGCGTCGCCGCTGCCAGTAATCACCAGCTCGTCACCGGCATTGTCGCTGGCAGCGCCGTTGCCGCTTCCGCTACCCGAACATCCGGCCAGCGCGAGCGCGAGCAGCGCCGCCGCAGCCTTCATGCGTCGGGGGTCCAGGCCTCGTAATCGCCGGTGGCCTTGGCGCGGTGCGCACCCTTTTCGAGCGCGCCCGGCGGACGATAGGCCAGCTCGGTACCGGTGAGGTTCGGCTCGGCAGGCTTTTCCCAGGCGCGGACCGGCGGCAGCGACTCATCGGGCGTGCCGTCGATCTGGTGGGCCAGCCAGCTGAACCATTCCGGCGGGATGCGGCTGGCGTCGTTGGATCCCTTGTAGATCACCCAGCGGCGCGGAATGCCGTTGGGATCGCGCCCGCCCTCGAAATAGAGGTTGCCGAGCGAATCCTCGCCGACGCGCTTCTTGCCGCGCAGTCCCATGCGAGTGCCGAACGTGGCGCCGTTCCACCAGGTGAAGATCGGAAAAGGAAGTCCCATGGCTCTGCCCGATACCGCCAAGCGCAGCGCTCGGCAACTCCCCTCAGCGGCTCAAAGCGGTCTTTCGACCGCGACCGCCAGCGGGCCCTTTTCGCCGTCGACGATGCGGGCGCGCAGCGGCTGGCCGGGCTCGACTTCCTCGACGCCGGCGCGGCGCAGCGTTTCCATATGGACGAAGATGTCCGCGGTGTCGCTCGCGCGGACGAGAAAGCCGTATCCCTTGAGCCGGTTGAACCATTTGACCGAGACCGGCTCGAACGGCCCCGCCTCGCCGATCAGCTTGAGCCGCTCCACCCGCTCGGTGGGGCGCTTGACCGGCTCGACCGCGGTGCTGAGATCGACCGAAAGAACCGACTTTGCCTGCAGCCCCCGCTGCCGCTGCACCGCCACGCATTCGATCCGCGCGCCTTCCGGCACGCTGCGCCGGCCATGGTCCTGCAGGACCGAGAAATGGATCAGGATGTCGCCGACACTGGGATCGTCCGCGACCAGAAAACCGAAGCCGCGCGTCACATCGAACCATTTGATGACGCCGCGATAGACCCGTTCGCCCGCCTCGGAATCGTCCCCGAACCGAAGTCCGCCTTCGGATGTCTCCGGAAAGTGTTCAGACGCTAGCTGTTTTTCAGCACGCATTATCGTTACCCCCACGCCCGTAACATTAACACAGCATTAGCGAGGAGGGGAATCGCTTTGTGCGATCAGGAATGTCCCTCCCCGGGCAGCTCGTCCGGCTCGTCCCCCGGCTCCATGGTCAATATTCTATGCACAATCTCAGGCGGATGGCCCGCCCGTAAAAATGCAGCGACTTGCTTTTTGCGAAGATCGCGATCCGCAGGGGTAGCAGCAAAAGGTCCGAATCGGCGGCGACGTGCAAAAATGATCGCGCTGCGGTACGCCTCCGCCTCGATCGCCTCGGCGAGATCGGCACTGTCCTCGGCGTCGATGCCGTCGTGGCGCAGCGCCATCTCCACCCGGCGAACGCCCAGCCCGCGCCGCCCCATCGACCGCACCCGCGCCTCGGCGAAGCTGCGATCGTCGACATAGCCGCGCGCGGCCATCCGCTCGGCCACCGCCATCGGGTCGGGCGGGCACTCCCCTTCCCATCCGCGCTCGCGCAGCTTACGCGTGAGATAGGCGGCGAGGCGCGCGCGCGTGGTGGCGAAACGCTCGACATAGCGGAGCGCCAGCCGGTCGAGATCGGCGGCGACGAGCGGTGGCTTGGAACGGGACGGTTGGGGCATGCGCCTTGATTGTGCCACACTGCCAACCGATTTTGAACGATACTGCGTAGCAGAGCGCATACGGAAAACTGCGTTGTGGGGGCACAACGACCTGCTACCTCACAGGGGCATGAGAAAAAGAATGGTATTGGACGAAACGGGATCGCTCGAAACTGTGGAACTGGCAGCGCTTGCGCCCACGCCCACGCAAGACCGTCTCCCGCGCCGTTTCGCTGATTTCGAAACGCTGGGTGCCGCGCTCGATTACGCGGCCCAGGGTGTGCGCGGACTGAACTTCCACGATGCGCGGGGCAAGCTGGTGCGGCCCTATCGCTTCGCCGAACTGCGTGCCGACGCGCTCGAACAGGCGCGCCGCCTGATCGCCGCCGGCATCCAGCCGCAGGACCGCATCGCGCTGATCGCCGAGACCGGACCGGAATTCGCATCGCTGTTCTTCGGCGTGATCTATGCCGGCGCCTGGCCGGTGCCGCTGCCGCTGCCGACCAGCTTCGGCGGCGCGCAATCCTATATCGACCAGCTCCGCGTCCAGCTCGAAAGCTGCGACCCGACGCTGCTGATCTACCCGCCCGAAATCGGCAGCATGTGCGCCGAGGCCGCACGGCTGACCGAGGTCGCCGCCACCGACTGGGACGCCTTCTCGGCCAAGCCGGCGCCCGAGGCACCGCTGCCCCAGGCCAAGCCGGACGACATCGCCTATCTGCAATATTCGAGCGGCTCGACCCGCTTCCCGCACGGCGTCGCGATCACGCACCACGCGCTGCTCAACAATCTCGCGGCGCACAGCCATGGGATGGAGCTGGTCGACGCCGATCGCTGCATCTCCTGGCTGCCCTGGTACCATGACATGGGCCTGGTCGGCTGCTTCCTGTCGCCGGTCGCCAACCAGGTCTCGACCGATTACATGAAGACCGAGGATTTCGCCCGGCGCCCGCTCGCCTGGCTGGACCTGATCAGCCGCAACGAAGGCAACAGCATCTCCTACTCGCCGACCTTCGGCTACGACATCTGCGCCCGCCGCATGTCGAGCCAGACCAAGGCGAGCGAGCGGTTCGATCTCGCCCGCTGGCGCATCGCCGGCAACGGCGCCGACATGATCCGCCCGGACGTGATGCAGCGCTTCGTCGATGCGTTCGCCGATGCCGGCTTCAAGGCGACCGCCTTCATGCCGAGCTACGGCCTGGCCGAGGCGACGCTGGCGGTCTCGATCATGCCCCCGGGCGAAGGCATCGTCGTCGAGCTGGTCGAGGAAACCCAGCTCTCCGGCGGCACCGCCCGCGCCGATCGCCCGCAGCGCTACCGCGCGGTGGTCAACTGCGGCAAGCCAGTGCGCGACATGGCCGTGGAGATCCGCGAGGAAGACGGCACGCCGCTGCCCGAAAAGGCGATCGGCAAGGTCTGGTGCAAGGGCCCGTCGGTGATGGTCGGCTATTTCCGCGACGAAGCCGCCACCGAGGCGTGCATGTCCGACGGCTGGCTGGATACCGGCGACATGGGCTATATGTCCGACGGCTATATCTACATCGTCGGCCGCGCCAAGGACATGATCATCGTCAACGGCAAGAACCACTGGCCGCAGGACATCGAATGGGCGGTGGAGCAGCTGCCCGGCTTCAAGCAGGGCGACATCGCCGCCTTCGCGATCACCACGCCCGGTGGCGAGGAGACTCCGGCGGTGCTGGTCCAGTGCCGCACCTCGGACGAGCAGGAGCGGCTGCGCCTGCGCGAGGAGATTCGCGAGCGCGTCCGCTCGGTCACCGGCATGAACTGCGTGATCGAGCTCGTGCCCCCGCGCACGCTGCCGCGCACCAGCTCGGGCAAGCTGAGCCGTGCCAAGGCACGCAACCTTTATCTGAACGGCGAGATCAAGCCCTACGCGGTCGCCGCCTGAACTGCCGGTCCGGCCGGGCTTCACGCCCGGCCGCCCTCCGCTCCCGCGGGTCGATCGGGGCCGCACCGCGAAAATGGACCTATTCACCTCCATTTTAGCGCCACCCTAACTTCTCGCTAACCTGGCGCCGCTATGCAGCCGGCGTGAGCAGCTCCTCCACGACACCGTTGATTCAGCCGCGAGTCGACGCGCGTGCGATGCTGGGCCTGCGCGACCCCGGCGACACCATCGACTGGTCGCGGATCCGCGCGGCGCAGCTGCATGCCGGCCGCCGCTCGGCGCTGCTGTTCTTCTCGGCGCAAGTCGGCGGCGCGGCGCTGTCCGCGCTCGCCCTCATGCCGCTGGCGCCGCACGGCCTGCTGTTCTGCTGGATGCTGCTGACGCTTGGCGCCGCCACCTGGGTGACGGTGCGCCGACTCGGCTGGCGCGACCCCAACGCGCTCACCGCCACGCTCGCCGATGTCCGCCGCACCGGCCCCGAGGGCGTAGTGATGGGCCTCATCTGGTCGATCCTCCCGCTCGCCTTCGGGGCGATCGCCACGGACCGCGCAAGCCTCGACCTCTGGGCCGCCACCACCCTCGTGCTGATCACCGCGGCGATGACCATGGGGATGCTGCCGCTGGCCAGCCTGTCCTTCATCGCGATTCTCGGCATCCCCTGCATCGTCACGCTGGCGCTGACCGGCGCGCCGCTGCTCGCCGCCACCGCCGCCTTCCTCGTCGCGCTGATCGGCGTCGCCAGCTATAGCCGCGCGCGCGCGCTGGTGCTGCTGCGCGCAAACGAGATGGCGCTGGCCGAGCGCGACCAGACGGTGAGCCTGCTGCTGCGCGAGTTCGAGGACGCCTCGTCCGACTGGCTGTGGGAAGTCGATGCCCAGCGCCGCGTGGTGCGCGCGAGCCCGCGGCTCGCCGCCTCGCTCGGGCTGGAACCCGGCACGCTGGCCGGGCTGCCGCTGCTCCAGCTGCTCGCCGGCCCCGCCTGGGAGACCGGCAAGTTCACCCAGGAACTGCACGAGCTCGCCGAGAAGCTGAAGCGCCGCGAGCCGTTCGCCGACCTGCCGATCCCGATCGAGGTCGAGGGCGATCGCCGCTGGTGGCAGATCTCCGCCAGCCCCAAGTTCGACGAGCGCGGCGCCTTTGCCGGCTTTCGCGGGGTCAGCTCGGACGTCACCGAGCAGCGCCGCGCGACCGACCAGATCCACCGCATGGCGCGGTTCGACACGCTCACCGGCCTGCCCAACCGCCTCCACATCAACGAGGCGCTCGCCACGGCGCTGGCAGAAGCGGACAAATGGGGCGCGCGCTGCGCCTTCATGATGATCGACCTGGATCGCTTCAAGGCGGTCAACGACACGCTCGGCCACCCCGTCGGCGATCGGCTGCTCCAGCGCGTCGCGCGGCGGCTGCGCAGCCTGGTCAGCGAGACCGAGATGATCGGGCGGCTGGGCGGCGATGAGTTCGCCGTGGTCGTCCGCGATGCGCGCGACACCGCGCGGGTGGAGGCACTGGCCCAGACGATCATCGACACCGTCTCGCGGCCCTATGAGCTCGACCAGCACACCCTCTATATCGGCGCCTCGGTCGGCCTGGCCCTTGCGCCCCGCGACGGCCGCACCGCGGAGACGCTGGTCCGCTCGGCCGATCTCGCGCTCTACCGCTCGAAGGACAAGGGCGGCGGCGTGTTCCACGCCTATGAGCCGCAGCTCCATGTCGCCGCCGAGGAACGCCGCGTGCTCGAGATCGCGCTGCGCGCCGCGGTCGAGAAGGGCCAGATGCAGCTCGCCTATCAGCCGGTGGTCAATGCCCGCACCGGCGGGCTGCTCGGCTTCGAGGCGCTGCTGCGCTGGACCCATCCCGAACTGGGCGCGATCCCGCCCGCCAAGTTCATCCCGCTGGCGGAGGAAGCCCGGCTGATCGGCGCGATCGGCGAAT
Source organism: Sphingomonas sp. ABOLE (assembly GCF_003950455.1). Lineage (NCBI taxonomy): Bacteria > Pseudomonadati > Pseudomonadota > Alphaproteobacteria > Sphingomonadales > Sphingomonadaceae > Sphingomonas > Sphingomonas sp. ABOLE. The sequence goes on along the minus strand of NZ_QQWY01000023.1, from coordinate 39,160 downwards.
GGGTGCTGCGCACTGCCTGCGACGAGGCCGCCCGCTGGGAGGAGCCCGCGCGGATCGCGATCAACGTCAGCTCGGAACAGCTCCACAACCCCAGCTTCGCGACGCTGGTGGCGCAGGCGCTCGCCGCCTCGGGGCTGGCGCCGGAGCGGCTCGAGCTGGAGGTGACCGAAAGCGTTTTCCTGCGCGAAGGCACCGCGGCGGTGAGCGTGCTCGAACAGATTCTCGATCTCGGCGTGCGCCTCAGCCTCGACGATTTCGGCACCGGCTATTCCTCGCTCGGCTACCTCGCCCATACCCGCTTCAATTCGATCAAGATCGACCGCAGCTTCGTCCAGAACGCCGCGCGCGGCACCCGCGAGGCGATCGCGATCATCCGCGCCGTGGTCGCGCTCGCCGACAGCCTGGGCATGGCGACGACCGCCGAGGGGGTCGAAACCGAGCAGGAGCACGAGATGGTGCAGACGCTCGGCTGCACCCGTGCGCAGGGTTTCTACTTCGGTCGACCGCTCCCCGTGCACGAAGCCCGACTGATTGTGTCGCGAAACGGTAACGAAACGATCCGCGCCCGTGCGTGAGTTGCGCTGAGCTGTTCCCGGATTGGGACATAACCCACTTTTTTCATTCGGAACTTTGGAACCGTCCAAGGGTCTTCGCTGCACTGCAATGGTTCACTTGCCGTTAAGGGAGACACCCCGAATGTATCGTACGCTTATGGCGGCGGCTGCCACCGCCGCAGCGCTTGTCGCTGTCGCACCCGCTCAGGCCGCAACCTATTTCGGTCCGGCCGACATGAATATCTCCACCGCCGCGGATGGCTCGATCTCGACCAGCTTCGGTCAGTCGGGCATCACCGCGGGCAACTTCACCCACATCTATCAGTTCACCCTGCCGCAGGACGGCGTGGCGAGCGGGTCCCTGATCACCAGCGCGGTGACGTTCAACGGCCCGACCGACCTCGACCTGACGTCGGTCTTCTTCAACGGCGTCCAGCTTGCCGGCTTCTTCGGCAGCGGCGTCAACGAGTTCGTCTTCGCGAACGCGGTGCCGATCAAGGCCGGCATGCAGAATGAAATCACCATCAACGGCTTCTCGCGCGGCAACGGTTCGTACGGCGGCCAGGGCGTGTTCGTGCCGTCGGGCGTGCCCGAGCCGGCCGCCTGGGGCATGATGATCGGCGGCTTCGGCCTCGCCGGTGCAGCCATGCGCCGCACGCGCCGCACGCGCGTCACCTACGCGAACGCCTAAACCAAAAACCATCCTCGCCGTTGCAGAGGGGGCGCCGCCGCGGAACACCGTGGCGGCGCTTTCTTTTTGGCCGCGCAATTCGCGGCAAGCTGCATCTTGGCTCTTGCCCGAAGCGGAATCGGCCGATAAAGGGGCGGACCGCACAGGGGTGTAGCTCAGCTGGTTAGAGCGTCGGTCTCCAAAACCGAAGGCCCTCGGTTCGAATCCGAGCTCCCCTGCCATCGCTGCCGCTGCCGATCCGTCGCCGGGGCGCTTTCAATCTCGCAGGTCGGGCCTTGCCTCCTCCACCACGTCGCTGCGCGGCGCGGTTCCCTTCCCCGCTTGCGCGGGCGAGGGCCTCAAGCCGGCTGGTAGCCCAGCCGTTCGGAGATCCGGGCGCAGGCCGCGCGCAGTTTCTCGCGCGCTGCGTCGCGGTCCATCACCTGCGATCCGTCGATCAGCGCGAGGAAGGGAATCGTCAGCGCCGCGACGATGCGGCGATCGAAGCCGAACACGGGGAAACTGATGTCCGTCACCCCGAAGGTGACCGGGCTCTCGCGGCTGTCATGGCCCTGCCGCTGCACCGTCACCAGCCGCTCGGCGAGCCAGTCGCGATCCACCGGCGCCCCCTGCTCCGCCTCGGCGGCAGCGACCATCCGCTCGACGAGGTCGGGATTGGAGAAGGCGAGCAGCACTTGCCCCGAGCAGCTGCGCAGCAGATCGATATGCGCGCCCACCTTGAGCGCGAAGCCGCGCGTGGCGGGCGATTCCTCGCGCGCCACCACCAGCCCGTGCCCATCGCTCGCGACGACGAGATGGCACGACTGCACCGTGTCGCGCGCCAGCATCTGCATCTCGGGCATCGCCGCGCGGACGAGGTCCTGCGAGGGCGTGGCGCGCAGCGCCACGTCGAGCAGCTTGTAGGCCACCGCATAGCGATCGGTCGCCTCGGAGCGGCGCAGATAGCCGAGCTGCTCCATCACCACGACGATGCGGAACAGCTCGCCCACCGAGCGGCCGAGATCCGCCGCCATCTCGCTGACCAGCGCGCCCTCGGGCCGGCCGGCGAGCAGTTCGATCACCTCGAAGCCCTTTTCGATCGCGGGGGCGGAATAGGTCTTCTTCGACCCGGGTCGCGCCATGATGCCTCCTGTTGCGTGCGCCCCCTCCCTTGCCCGAAAGCCGGACCGGCGCAACGGGGCTCGGTTCGTCCTTCAAAGCACGGGTCTCGTCGCGCCAGCATTGTTCTCGCGCGGCACCTGCGCATTATCCACCGCGACCGCCACGAACCAGCGTAAATGGCTGGAAACTTTCGATGAAGCGAACGTTGGATCAAGGTTAGTTCTGGGAATTGGATTTGTCGCAACATGCCTGAAGGGGAACCCGTGGTGGCCATAGCCCTTCTTACCGAACGCGACATCGAGCGGTACGGCAACAATCTCAGCCGTTGCTATCGGATCGAAACCAGCGCCGAGTTCGACAATCTCCTCCACATGATCGACAAGGCCGATGCCGCGCTGATCGCGCGATCTCGGGATCGCACCTCCTAACGCCAGACTGTCACGCCAGCTTCATCCAGAGCCGCTAGCCCTGCGCGAAACGCGGGCGATCTCAGGATGAAAGGGGGCGAATCGCCATGGCGACAAGCGGGTTGTGCGCCCCGAATCCGCCCTTGGGCAGGATGGGGCGATGAACGAGCTGACCAGCCTGGCCGCGCACCGCCGCGCGGTATCGGAGGAAGTGGCGCTGCGCGACGCGCTGTTCCGCTTCGTCCAGGCGCGGCTGCGCGACTCGCAGGACGGTGAGGACATCGTCCAGGAAACCTATATCCGGCTGTACGATTATCGCCGCTCGCGCAGCGTCGCCGATGTCGGCGCCTTCTGCTTCGCGGTCGCCCGCAACCTCGTCTTCGACCATTTCCGCCGCCTGCGTGCCGCGCCCCGCCCCGCCGAGCTCGCCGAGGACATCCCCTGCGCCCAGCCGCGCGCCGAGGAAGTGCTCGACTATCGCCAGCGCGTCGACATCCTCGTCCGCGCGCTCAAGGTGATGCCGCCGCTCCGCCGCGAGATCTTCCTGCGCCGCCGGCTCGACGGCGTGGCGGTGGCGATCATCGCCGCCGATCTCGACATGACCCCCGCCGCGATCGAAAAGCACTGCGTCCGCGCGGTCGCCGATCTCCGCGCGGCGCTCGAGCGCCGCGGCCTGCCGGGCGGCGCCGCGCGATGAGCCTCAACCCCACCCGCCGCGCCGCGCTGCACGACGCCGCCCGCTGGGCGATGCGCGAGGACGAGGCCGTGCTGCGCGAGGCCCCGCCCCCCGCCGCCGCCGAGGTGCAGGCGATGCTCGACGATCGCGCGCTGTCCGATGCGATGGCGCAGCTGCCGCGCCTGTCCGACGCCGAGATCCGCGCACTGCGCACCCGCCGCCGCACCGCGATCGGCACCGGGGGCCTGCTCGGCATCGCGGCAGTGCTCGGTATCGGCGGCTGGCAGGCGGGCTGGTACCGCGCCGCCGCGCCTGCCCCGCTCCATTACGAAACCGCCCGCGGCCAGATGCTCGACGTGAAACTGGCCGACGGCTCCTCGGTCCACCTCAACGGCGCGACCAGCCTCGACGTGACGCTGGAGGAGGATCGCCGCAGCGTGACGATGCAGCGCGGCGAGGCCTATTTCGACGTCGCCCACCTGCCCGATCGCCCCTTCACGGTGCACGCGGGCGGCGCGGCGACCCAGGTGCTCGGCACCGCCTTCGATATCGACATCGCCGCGGGCGGCGTCCGCCTCGCCGTCTATCGCGGCAGGGTGCGCTTCGGCGATGCAGCCGCGGCGGTGATCGTCCCTGCCGGCTGGCGGACCCGCTTCGCCGATGGCCGTGCCCAGCCGCCGACCCGCTTCGACGCCGCGCAGAAGGACTGGCGCGACGGCTGGCTCGACATCGACGCGATGCCGCTCGGCGACCTGGTCGACGCGCTCAACCGCCGCGGCGGGCCGCTGATCGCCCCGCCCCCGCCCAGCCTGCGCGGCCTAGCCGTGTCGGGCCGGTTCCGCCTCGATTCGCCCCAGGCGCTGCTCGACGCGATGGGGCTCGCCTATGGCTTCCGCACGACGCGCACCGGCGGCGAGCTGCGGCTGGAAGCCACCGTCGACGACGCCAATCCGTCACGTCCATGACCTTGAACCGTAACAAAATTCTTTTGTCCGGAAGCTGATCTGCCCTCGTCTTCCTCGCTAGCGGCGCACGTGCGCCGGAGCGGAGGGAAGACCAACCATGACACGCATCCAGGGGATTTCACGCATGGCACTCGCCATCTTGCTGGCAGCGCCCGCGATCGCGCAGGCGCATGCCGCCGATGCGACGATGGCGGCGCAGCGCCGGTTCGACATCGGCCCAAGCGATCTGCGCACGGCGATCTCGCAATTCTCGCAGGCGACCGGCCTGCAGGTGGTGGTGGCGCCGAGCGCGGTCGCCGGCCGCCGCACCGCCGGCGTCCGCGGCGCGCTGAGCGTTCGCGCCGCGCTCGACAAGCTGCTGCGCGGCTCGAACCTCAGCGCCGCGGTGCATGGCGGCATCGTCGTGCTGACCCCGTCGCGCGCCGCCGCCCCGGCCCCGCGCCGGACCGTCCGCAGCGAAGCGCCCGTCGCCGTCGCCGCGGCGCCGGTGCAGGCCGCGCAGGCCGACACGCAGGATCCGGATAACGCCGAGATCGTCGTCTCCGGCTATCGCGAAAGCATCGCCGCCGCGCAGGAGCTCAAGCGCCGCGCGGTGGGTGCGGAGGACGACATCGTCGCCACCGATATCGCCGCCTTTCCCGACCTGAACCTGGCCGAATCGCTCCAGCGCGTGCCGGGCATCACCATCACCCGCGACACCGGCGAGGGCCGCCAGATCGCGCTGCGCGGCCTCGGCGCCGACTTCACCCGCACCCAGCTCAACGGCATGGAAGTGCTGGGCAACACCGCCTCGGGCATGGACAATCGCGGCTCGGTCAGCCGCTCGCGCTCGTTCGACTACAGCCTGTTCGCCTCGGAACTGTTCAACCGCGTCTCGGTGCAGAAATCCTATGCGGCCGAGCAGGACGAGGGCGGTCTGGCCGGCACGGTGCAGCTCACCACCGCCAAGCCGTTCGACTATAGCGGCAACAAGTTCGTCGTCTCGGCCAAGGGCCAGACCAACAGCAACGCCACCGGCGTGACCCCGCGCGCGGTGGCGCTCGCCTCGGTCCGCTCGGGCGATTGGGGGGCTTTGGTTTCGGTCGCCTACAGCAAGATCAAGAGCAACGAATACGGCTATCGCAACTGGGGCTGGGGCCCGACCAAATATGCCGCGAAGAACATCGGCCCCGAGATCGACGCCGATACCCGCGCCAAGCTGCTCGCCGGCGTCTACCAGCCGACCGCGCAGTCGCCCTCGACCTGGTACACCGATCGCCAGCGCCTCGGCGTCACCTCGTCGGTCCAGTACCATCCGGGCGAGAATTTCAAGCTCGACGTCGACTTCCTCTACGGCCGCCTGTGGGACCATCGCGACGATTATGCGCTGGCCACTGCGGGCAGCAACCCGCTGACCGGCGCGACGGTCAACGGCACCCAGGTGATCCGCAGCGCGGTGATCGACAGCACCAACACCCTGCGCGCGGCGAGCTATACCGGGATCGACCTGCGCTCCGAGCATCACATCGTCGAGAACCACACCGATTTCTACCAGGGCGTCGCCAACCTCAGCTGGAAGCTTAGCGACCGGCTGACGCTGCGCGCGCTCGGCGGCTATGAGGAATCGGATTTCGGCCAGCCGGTGTTCGACAAGGTCTTCATGGAGGCCAAGCAGACCGCGTTCAGCTACGACACCCGGCCGCAGATCCCGGTCAACAGCTATGGCATCACCCTCACCGACCCCAACCTGTGGACCGTCCAGCGGCTCGACGTGCAGGAAAACAGGATCGTCAACCGCTACGCCAACGGCAAGCTCAGCGCCGATTATGACCTTGGCGACGGGCTAATCCTCAAGGCGGGCGGCGCCTACAAGCACTTCACCAACAGCGGCTATACCTGGGCCAACAAGGTGTTCCACAACGTGCCGGCGAACATTCCGATGTCGAACGACCTCAAGCAGCTGGTCGGCCCCAAGACGCTGCTCCAGTACATCGTCGGCAATGTCGACGGCGTCTATGCCGCGATCGGCGACAAGCGCGATCTCACCGCCGCCAATCTCCAGGCCGGCAGCGACTACGAGGTCGACGAGAAGACCTGGAACGGCTTCGCCCAGCTCGATCTGGACACGATGCTGGGCGGCATGCGCCTGCGCGCCAATGCCGGGGTGCGCTATTTCTCGACCGACCTCACCTCGTCGGGCAATCTCGCGGTCGGCACCGCCTTCGTGCCGGTGGTGATCAAGGACAACAACCATGGCTGGCTGCCCGCCGCCAACCTGGCGCTCGACCTGACCAGGACGCTGGTGTTCCGCCTCAGCGCCGATCGCAACATCAACCGCCCGGGCCTGGGCGACCTCGCCGCGGCGGGGTCGATCACCACCCGCCCCAATGGCGGCAGCCTCAGCCTCGGCAACCCGTTCCTCAAGCCCTTCAAGGCGACCTCGGTCGAGACCTCACTCGAATGGTACATGGACAGCAAGGGCTTCGCCTCGATCGGCTTCTTCTACAAGAACATGGACACCTATATCTCGCCGAGCACGACGACGATCCCCTATGGCCAGACCGGCCTGCCGCTGTCGCTGCTGATCCAGGGCCAGGACGCCAACACCCCCTATGACGTGAGCCAGCCGATCAACGGCCCGGGCGCGGACATCAAGGGCGTCGAAGTGGCCGTGCAGCACGACTTCACCTTCCTGCCGGCGCCGTTCGATCACCTCGGCGTCACCGCCAACGGCACCTGGTTCGACGGCAAGCAGCAGGGCAAGGTGGGCAACACGTTTGTGACGCTGCCGCTGTTCAACCTCTCGAAATGGGCGGCGAACGCGACGCTCTATTACGAGGACAAGGATTGGGGCATCCGCGTCTCCGACGCCTATCGCAGCAAATATTATACCGGCCTCGGCACGGTGGGGAATGTCGGCGACTGGATCGAGGGCACCCACAATATCGACTTCCAGGCGCATGTGAACCTGCGCCCGGGCATTCGCCTGATTGCCGAGGGCATCAACCTCACCAACCAGCCGATCCAGCAGTTCGCCGGCGGCGCGATCGCGCGGCGGGTGGTCTACACCACCAGCGGCCGCACCTTCACCTTGGGCTTCAGCGCGGAGTTCTGAGGCACGGAGGCGAGCCGGTACGGACGCCCCATCCCTTCGTCATCCCGGCGAAAGCCGGGATCCATTGGGGGCTCCGTACCGGCGCTTGCCGACACCGAGAGGCGACTGGATCCCGGCTTTCGCCGGGATGACGGCCCAGAGCGGGGCGCTGGCAAAAGGGCGGCAGCGGACACCCCGCTGCCGCCCTTTGCCGTTCAGCCGCGCGGGCGTCCCTGCGCGACGGCCAGCCGGATGTGGAACAGGTTTTCCGAGACCTCCTCCATCTGCACCGGTCCGCTGGCGGCATAGCCCAGCGCCTCGACCGTGTGCGCCAGCCCGCCGAGCAGCATCGCCTGCCGCTTCTCGAGAAAGGCCTCGTCGGTCGGCGGCGGGATCGTCGCGGTGATCGCGCAGCCGCGCGCGTCGCAGCCGAACGCCACGTCGCGCAACAGCGGATAGGCCAGGCGGACCTGCGTCTCGACCTGCGCGGGCGCCGCGCCGATCGCGATGGGAGCCGCCGCCAAAGGTGGCACGCGCGGCGCCGCTTCGGGCCGGGCGGAAACGGCGACGACGCCCTGCGCCACCGGCGGCGGCGCCGACCCCGCCTTGCCGAGCAGCCCATAGCCTATCGCCAAAGCCGCGAGCGCGGCGCCGGCGACCAGCAGCCGCATCTGTTTCATGTCATCTTTCCCATGCCGGAGTTCCCCGCGCCGCCCGAAGGCGACGCGGGGGACCGTCCCGATCAGCAGATCGTCGAGCCCGCCGGGCAGCCCGGCGAGTTGGACCCGGAATCGACGTCCGGGTTGAAGCCCGGGGTGATGCCGGTGTTGAGCGCCGCCTTCAGCGATCCGGCGAAGCGCGCATCCTTGATCTCGAAATTGCCGCTGCCGAAATCGTAGTTCGCCACCGCGTTGCGCACGGCGAGCGAGGGATAGCCGTTCCAGCTGACCAGCGGCTGCACCACCCAGCTGCCGGTGCCGTTCTCGGGCGGCTCGTCGCCGCTGTCGGTCTTCGAGAAGCGGAACAGGTGCGAGAAGCCCCAGGTCTCGTAATGGAAGACCATCTTCACATGCTGGCCGCCATTGGCATCGGTCTGGAAGCGGAGCTGGCCGTCCTTGGTCGCGCGCGTCTCCCATTTGCCATGCGCGCCGCGGGTGACGCCGACGACGGCGCTGTTGGTGCCCGCATCGGTGGTCCAGACGATGATCGTCTCCCAGTCATAGGCGTGCGAGAAGTCCGACTGCCAGAAATAGGCATAGACCCGCGCGCAATAGCCGTTGTTGCAGCGGGCGCGGACATAGGCGTTGCTGGTGCGCAGATAGTCGGGGTTGCGGCACGAAGCCGGCGGCTTGGTCGCGTAGGTCGAGGCCTTGGCGCTGATCGCGCCCGACGCGTTCACCGCAGGCACGTTGAAGCAGACATCGGTGTCGAAATCGAGCGCCGGCTGGAAGCGCTTGTCGAGCGAAGTGGCCAGCTCCGGCAGCGGCGCGACGGGTGCGGGCCAGCCCTGCGCATGCGCCGCCTGGAAGGGCAGCACGGCAAGCGCGGCGAGCGCCGCCCTGGGCAGAAGATGACGGGTGGTGGCGGTTGTACGTCCCTTGGTCATACGATCTCCATGCAGGTCCCAGAGCGGCTGCGCGTTACGTTCGTCCGGCCGCGAGGGACCGCCCGCGACCTGGAAGTTCAGGAAATCGAGGCGTACGGGCGTCGCGCCGATGCGCGGCCCGTCTCCGTGCTCAACAGGAAGACGGACCGAGGTGCAGATCCGGACAATTTAATTTCGCGTGGGAGGCGCTACGGGCGCGAAGCGCGCACATCGCGGCTTCGTCTGCGGAACATCGCCCAAGCGACTAATGACGTTACCGCTTGCGTGTCGGTTATGGTAAACGCCGACGCGTGGCCAGCACACCGCGCCGATCCCCGGACATCGTCATGAGGATTCGGCAGATATAAGTGGCCAGGCCTGTGCACCAACCTGCGTCGTCATTGGGGGGAAATATGATACGAAGCATAGCAGCGCTGGCTCTGGCCTTGCTCTCAACACCCGCTGTCGCCACCACCTATGTCGGCACATCCTCGAACGGCACCCTGATCGATATACCGGGCCTCTCCACGCCAGGTACATATCGCTTGGATTTCACCTTTAGCCGTCCGCTTTATGTGTATTTCGAGGCTTATATTTACCGGGAGTTTTGGTGGTATCGGGATGGAGAGTATATCGCGAGCAACGACGGCCCTGATTTTTTCAGCTACCTGCCAGATGACCGGGTGCAGTCGAATTCGCGATGGTGGACTGTTTCCGGACCCTTCAGCGGATGGCGGGGCGACATCTTCGAGATAGGCTATTACCGGGTCGACGGAAACCGGATCTCCTTTGGCGACCCGGACGATTCGAGCCCGTACAGCTATCGGATTGACATCACCGCCGTGCCCGAGCCTGCACAATGTACGCTGCTGATCGCCGGCTTCGGCCTCGCCGGCGCGGCCTTGCGTCGCCTCCGCGCCAGCACCCGTTCGGCAGCGACTGCCTGATCGCGCAGCGCGCCGGCGCCGGCATCACGCCGGCGTCGGCGCGAGCTTCCAATAGGTCGCGTAGCGCTCGTGCGCGATGCGGTGATAGGGGATCAGCCGCACCGGGGCGCCGTCGGCCGCGGCGAGGGTGAACTCCAGCGGTTTGGCGCCCGGCCGGATCGCCGCCGCCAGCGTGGCCGGATCGCCCGCCAGCACCGGCACCTGCACCGGCCCGTCATTGTAGCGGCCATATTCGCGCTCGTTGACGACGATGTCCGCCCCCTTCGCCAGCCCCTGCGCCCCCAGCGCGCCCGCCAGCACCAGCGGGCCATAGGTGAACGCGACCACGTTGGGCGCGGCGGGGGCGCTCTCGAAGCCAGGCTCCATCACCAGCTGCAGCTCCACCGTGTCGCCATCCTGCCAGCGCCGCGCGAGTTCGATCCGGCTGCCCGGCGCCGCCGAGCGCGCCGCGACCGCGCCGTTCACCCGCACCGTGGCGGTGCGGCTCCAGCGGGGATGGCGCAGGTTGAGCGTGAGGTCGGTCGGCTTGGCCAGCTTCCAGCGCAGCGTCGTGCGCGGCTCTTCGGGGAAGCGGGTTTCCTGCACCAGCTCGGCGCCCTTCTCGCGCCAGCGCACCGTCGAGGGCAGGAACAGGTTCACGTAGAGCGCACGATCGTCGTGGAAGTAGATCGAGTCCCGATATTTCACATGGTTTTCCATGCCGGTGCCGGTGCAGCACCAGAAGCTGTGCTCGGGGGTGTGATAAAGCTTCATGTAGCCCGGCCGCGCGCCCTGGAAATAGGTCGCCATGCCGCTGTCCGGGTCCTGCGAGGCGAGGATGCCGTTGAACAGCGTCCGCTCGTAATAATCGGCATATTCCGGCTTCGGCTCGTGGAGGAACAGGCTGCGGGTGAGCTTGAGCATGTTGTGCTGGCAGCAGGTCTCCGATCCCTTGGCCGAGAAGACGTGGCTCTCGAAATCGGCCATCGCGAAGAAATGCTCGTTGTCGCCGTGCCCGCCGGTGGCGAAGGAGCGCGTCTCCGCCACCGTCTTCCAGAAAAAGGCCGCGGCGTCGCGGTACGACGCATCGCCGGTGGTCTCGTAGACGCGGTGGAAGCCGACCACCTTGGGCACCTGGGTATTGGCGTGGAGCCCGTCGAGATGGTCGCGCGCCTTGGCCAGCGGGGTCAGCAGCGCCTTGTGCGAGAAGCGTTCGGACAGCGTGCGATAGTCGGCCTTGCCGGTCATCGCATAAAGATCGGCATAGATCTCGTTCATCCCGCCATGCTCGGTCTCGAGCATTGCCTCGAACTGCGCGTCGGAGAGCGGCCGGCACGCCACCACGCCCCAGTCGGCGAGCCGGAGCAGCGTCGCGCGGGCGGGGGCGCTGTCGGCGAGCAATGCGCCGTCGCGCAGCCCCGCATAGACCTTGTGCAGCGTGTACCATGGGACGCCGCTGATCTTTTCCCCGCGCAGATGCGCCGCGACCAGCGCCGCGCCGTCCGGAAAGGCGGTGACGAGGCCGCTCTTCGCCGCGTCCTGGCAGGCGCCGAGCTCGGTCGCGATAAAGTCGATGCGCTGGCGGTACTCGGGCTTGGCCGTGGAGCGGAACGCCAGCGCACAGGCCGAGAGATAATGGCCGAGCGTATGCCCCTGGCAGTGGATGTCGGCCCAGAGCGGGTCCGATTCCCACCCGCCATAGGCCGGCGCCTTGGGGCTGAGCCCGGCATTGACGCGGAACTGGTGGAGCAGCCGGTCGGGCTCGAGCCGGAGCAGATAGGCCTCGGTCGCGCGCTGGGCATGAAGGAAGGGCCCCTCGCCCAATGTCACGTCCGCCATGTCGAACGGCTGGAGCCTGGCCGGTGCCGCCAGCGCGGGGGCCGCCTCTGCCGACGCCGGAAGCGACACGCCCAGCCCGCCGCCAAGCCCGCCGCCAAGCCCGCCGATCGCGACCGCGCCGCTGCCCGTACCGGCAAGAAACCCCCGTCGCGACGTTTCGATCGTCATGCGCGCTTACCCTCTCCGTTCGTCCGATTTACTCCGGGTTATCAGACCCCTTCCCCCACGCCAACCCCGGCGCGCTTTTCGCTGCACCGCGCAAAAAAAGCGGCTTCCCAAAATCGCCTGCCTGCCCCAACCACACGCACATGGTCGAAAAGATTCTGGGCATCCTTGCCACCTTCACCATCTGGGTCATCTCGAGCGGGGGCTATCTCGGCATCGCCGTGCTGATGGCGATCGAATCCGCGTGCATCCCGCTGCCGTCGGAGATCATCATGCCGTTCGCGGGCTATCTGGTCTCGACCGGCCGGTTCGATCTCTACCTGGCGGCGACCGCCGGTGCGATCGGCTGCAACCTCGGCTCGATCGTCGCCTATGAGGTCGGCAAGCATGGCGGGCGCCCGCTGGCGCTGCGCTGGGGCAAATATCTGCTGATCGGCCCGGGCGAGATCGACGCCGCGGATCGCTTCTTCGCGCGCTATGGCAGCATCGCGGTGCTGATCGGCCGGCTGCTGCCGGTGATCCGCTCGTTCATCGCCTTCCCGGCGGGCGTCGCGCGGATGAAGCTGGTGCCGTTCCACGTCTACACCTTTATCGGCAGCTGGCCCTGGTGCTTCGGCCTCGCCTGGGTGGGCATGACCCTCGGCGAAAAGTGGGACAGCGATCCGCGCATGAAGGCCGCGTTCCACAGTGCCGATGCGCTGATCGGCGTAGTGCTGGTCGGGCTGGTGGCGTTCTACATCTGGCACCGCGTGCGGGGCCTGAAGCAGCGCTGAGCGCTTCGTTTGCGCCACGCTTGCACAACTAGCGCCGATCCTCTAGATACAGCCCCCTAGCCGAAAGCGTGGGTGGATTGCACCGGTTCCTGGGAAGGACCGGGCAGCGGACCCATGCCCGAAGCGCCATTTTTCACACGAGGATAGCCCCAGTGGCGAAGACCAGCCCCGTCGAATTCGTGAAGCAGGTCCAGGCCGAGACCCGCAAGATCGCCTGGCCCACCCGCCGCGAGACGATCATGACCGGCGTGATGGTGATGATCATGACGACGCTGCTCGGCAGCTTCTTCCTCGGCATCGACTCGCTGTTCGACCTGATCGTCAACGCCCTCCTCCGCCTCGCGCAGTAAGGAAAGACCAACAAGCATGTCGCGCTGGTACATCATCCACGCCTATTCCGGTTTCGAGGGCAAGGTCCGCGACCAGATCCTGGCCGACGCCACCCGCCTGGGCCTCGATCGCCTCGTCGAGTCCGTCGAAGTGCCGACCGAGACGGTGACCGAAGTGCGCCGCGGCAAGAAGATCCAGTCCGAGCGGAAGTTCTTCCCCGGCTATGTGCTCGCCAAGCTCGAGATGAACGACGACGTCTATCACCTGGTGAAGAACACGCCGAAGGTGACCGGCTTCCTCGGCAGCTCGGGCAAGCCCCAGCCGATCAGCGAGGCGGAAGCCGCGCGCATCCTCAACACCAAGGAAGAAGCGGCCACCGCGGCACCCAAGGCCAAGCTGAAGGTCGATTTCGACATCGGCGACACGGTCAAGGTGATCAGCGGCAACTTCGCCACCTTCTCGGGCGTGGTCGAGGAGCTCGACTACGACAAGAACCGCGTGAAGGTCTCGATCTCGATCTTCGGCCGCGCGACCCCGCTGGAGCTGGGCTTCGAGGACGTCGAACGGGTGAAGTGATCCGGGCCTGCGAGCCTCGCCACCACACGAACAAAAAAGCCGGGGCGCAAACCCCGGCTTTTTTTTCTTTCGGTCGACGCTGCCCGGATCAGAGCACCGTCGGCTCGCGATAGGCGCTACGCTCGCGCTCGATCTCTTCGCGGGTATAGGCCGGCGCCTTGTCGTCGAACGCGGTCCAGCCCGACTGACGATAGGCCGCGCCGCGCGTCGCCGCATTCACGCCGCGACGGTTGAGCACCGCCTCGGCTTCCGGCGCCAGCGAGTCCTCCACACGCGCGCTCACCAGCGTGCCGCCGCGGCGGACGCCTTCGGAATAGACATGCGCGTCCTCCTCGCTCTCGCCGGCATTCTTGAGCGCGCCGACGATGCCGCCCGTGGCCGCGCCGCCGATGCCGCCGATCGCAGCACCCGCCGCGGTCGAGGCGAGCCAGCCGGCCGCCACGATCGGGCCGAGGCCCGGAATGGCCAGCAGGCCGAGGCCCGCAAGCAGGCCGCCGACGCCGCCCAGCGCCGCGCCGGTCGAGGCGCCACGGCTGACGTCGCCATGTGCGTTGACGTCGCTCACGTCATGGTCGCCATGCGTGTTGTTGGCGACGATGCTGAGATCGCTGTGCGGCACACCCAGCCGCTCCAGCTCGTTCACCGCGGCCTTGGCATCCGAATAATCGTCGAACAGACGGGTAATGGTCCGGCTCATCGCATTTCTCCTGCAGATCTCGTGGGGTTAGCGCGCGGTGATGTTGCCCTTGTAGTCGAGCGTCACGGTCACCTTCTTGCCGTTCTTCATCGCCATGCCCTGCCAGGCGCCGTTCTCGGTGCCCCTCAGGCCGGCGATGTCCGTATACCCCGCCTTGGCGAGCCGGCCCTTGGCCTGGTCTTCGGTGAAGGAGCTGCGGCCCTTGGCGGGCGCCGCGACATGGTGCGCCGTGCCGTCCTTCACCACCGGGTTGTGCGAGCCGGACTGGCCGCTGCTCTGCGCAGCCGCCCCCGTCGTCGCGAGCCCGAGCGCCGCGACGGCCATGATGATGCGTTTCATGCCCATTCCTCTCATATACTGACGTCCCACGCCCGCCGATCCCTCCCGGCGGCGTGGAGATTTGTTAAACCCCTGAAGGACTTGATTGGTTCATCGCGGCGACGCACGGCCCACCGCTTGCCAGCGCCGCCGCGGCTCGCCACTGTCCGCGCCGAACCTCGGGGGACCCAATGCAGCACACGACCAAAGCCCAGACCCGCGCGCGCGTGGTGCTCGCCGCCGCCATCGCCGCTGCCGCCTTGTGGATCGGCATGGCGTTCGTGCCGGCGATCCTCTGGGCCGGCGTGCTCGCGATCGGGGTCGAGCCGCTGCGGGTGTGGCTGAGCACCCGCCTGCCCCGCCCCACGCTGGTCGCCGCGCTGCTCACCTTGGCCATCCTGCTGGTCGTGCTGATCCCGCTGTCGATCGCGATCAGCCAGGCGCTGGTCGAGGCGCAGTCGGTCGCCGCCTGGATTTCGGATGCGCGCGCGCACGGCGTGCCGCTGCCCGACTGGGTCGCGCGCCTGCCCTGGGGCCGCGAGCAGGTCACCGCCTGGTGGAACCTCCACCTCGCCACCCCCGAGGCCGCCGCCGCCGAGTTCGGCCGGCTCGACCAGTCGCTATGGCGCAGCCATTCGCAGGCCTTCACCCACAGCCTGATCCGCCGGGTGGTGGTGTTCGCCTTCACGCTGGTCGTGCTGTTCTTCCTGCTGCGCGACCGCGACAACATCGTCCGCCAGCTCGAGCGCGGCGCCACCCGCGCCTTCGGCGATGCGGGCGACCGGCTGGGCCGCCAGATCTTCGCGGCGGTGCGCGGCGCGGTCGACGGGATGGTGCTGCTCGGGCTCGCGCAGGGCATCCTGATGGCGATCCTGTTCGCGATCGGCGGGGTGCCGCACCCGATCCTGCTCGGGCTGTTCTCGGGCTTCGCCTCGATCATCCCCTTCGGCCTCGCGGTGGTACTGGTGCTGGCGCTGCTGCTGCTGCTCGCCAAGGGCGCGGTGATGGCGGCGATCCTCGTCGGCGCGATCGGCTATGCGCTCAATTTCGTGATCGACCATTTCCTGCGGCCGAGCCTGATCGGCGGCACCACCCGCCTGCCCTTCGTCTGGGTGCTGATCGGCATCCTGGGGGGCGTGGAGACGATCGGATTGCTCGGCCTGTTCGTCGGCCCGGCGGTGATGGCGGCGCTGGTGCTGCTGTGGCGCGAATGGGTGGCCGAGGGCGATATCGGCGGGGCCGAGGCGGGGCACACGGCGGAGCTGCGGCCGTGAGGTTCAGAAACTGAAGGCTGCGATGCGGTGCTAACGGCCTCCTGCAGGAGCAGCGAATGACTTAAGGTGGGTGGATTGCAGACATTCGCCGGAAAGATAGGATGCGGGTGTGAATGACGATCCATCAACGATTGTGCGCGAGCTGCTGATCGCGGGACAGGGACTGCCCGAGGTCAAGGTCACGCCTGATGCTCGGATACTGCATGACCTCGGCGTCGACGGCGACGACGCTGGTGAGCTATTCCAAGCCCTGCACGAACGGTTTGGCACAGACTTCACAGAGCTAACCTATCAATGGCGTGTGTTCTTCAATACCGAAGGCGCGAGTCCGCGAGCGATCCTCTTCGGTATCCTTGCCATCATCGTCTTAGGTGGTGCAGCGGGTGCGCTGGCGGCTGCGTTGCATTGGCCAGCGATTGCGGCGTGGGGATTGGCGATGGCGCTGTTGGTAGGTGCCGGGTGGCTGTTTTCACGATGGTTCGGACGAGAGTTGAGGCCTCTTACGGTGGCCGGTCTTGCGGAGATTGTTCAAACCGGTCGGTGGCCGTCTGATCCATCTGATGTCCGCTAATGGGGCGGAAGCAGACGAGCCGCCCACCGCTCTCGCCCCCTTGCCCCGCGCGCCCCTTTCCGCTAAGGGCGCCGGCTTCCAACGCATTCGTGGTGGAACCATGCGGGAGGCGGCTTCTGGCCGTCGCTTGTACCGCTCGACTTGAAAGAGAGTGACATGGCTAAGAAGATTACCGGCTATATCAAGCTGCAGGTGGCTGCCGGCGCCGCAAACCCCTCGCCGCCGATCGGCCCTGCTTTGGGTCAGCGCGGCGTGAACATCATGGAATTCTGCAAGGCGTTCAACGCCGCGACCGGTGACGTCGAGAAGGGCACGCCCCTCCCCACCGTCATCACCGTCTATGCGGATCGTAGCTTCTCGTTCGAGACCAAGACGCCCCCGGCGACCTATCTGCTCAAGAAAGCCGTCAACCTGAAGTCGGGCTCGAAGGAGCCGGGCAAGGTCGTCGCAGGCAAGATCAAGCGTTCGCAGCTGTCGGAAATCGCCCAGGTCAAGATGAAGGACCTGAACGCGAACGACATCGAAGCCGCGACGAAGATCATCGAAGGTTCGGCCCGCGCGATGGGCCTCGAAGTGGTGGAGGGCTGATTCCATGGCAAAGCTGACCAAGAAGCAGAAGACCTGGAGTGTCGATCCCCTGAAGCTGCACGGCGTCGATGAAGCGATCGCGCTGGTGAAGCAGTATGCGACCGCCAAGTTCGACGAGTCGATCGAAGTCGCGCTGAACCTCGGCGTCGATCCGCGCCACGCCGACCAGATGGTCCGCGGCGTCGTGACGCTCCCGGCCGGCACCGGCAAGACCGTGCGCGTGGGCGTGTTCGCCCGCGGCGCCAAGGCCGAGGAAGCCTTGGCCGCCGGTGCGGACGTCGTCGGTGCCGAAGACCTGATGGAAGCCATCCAGGGCGGCAAGATCGACTTCGATCGCTGCATCGCCACCCCGGACATGATGGGCCTGGTCGGCCGTCTCGGTAAGGTGCTGGGTCCGAAGGGCCTGATGCCGAACCCGAAGCTCGGCACCGTGACCATGAACGTCGCCGAAGCGGTGAAGGCCGCCAAGGGCGGTCAGGTGGAATACCGCGTCGAAAAGGCCGGCATCATCCACTCGGGCATCGGCAAGGTGAGCTTCTCGAACGAAGACCTGCGCCGCAACTTCGACGCCCTGGTCGACGCGGTCGTCAAGGCCAAGCCGGCGGGCGCCAAGGGCAAGTACCTCCAGAAGGTCGCGCTGTCCTCGTCGATGGGCCCGGGCGTGAAGGTCGACACGGCGGAAGTCGCCGCCGCCTGATCCTTCGGGACAAGACAAACGGAAAGGGCCGGGGCGCGATCCCCGGCCCTTTTTGCATGCAAAGCCCGCTCCCGCCTGCGGGAGAGGGTTGGGTGAGGGTGGCAAGGGCGAGTGCGGCGGATCACGCCTCCTCGCCCCCCCCAACCGTCATCCCGGCGAAAGCCGGGATCCATTGGGGTCACCGACGTGGCGCTTGCTGGATCGGCGTGGCGAATGGATCCCGGCTTTCGCCGGGATGACGGCGGGAAGGGACATCCCACCAGAAACCACAAGCAAACGTTTGCAAGACTACGTCACCACCGTAACGCCACGGTAACAAATCCGCGCTCCCGTTTCACCACATTGCAATCAAACCGACACGGCGTCGTTCCGACTCTTCGTTAGGGGCGCTCCCACAAGACCAATAAGGGTCCAGGGAGATTCCATCATGCAACCGCATCCCGCGCTGCTTCGCGCGACCTCGGCGCTCGCCCTCATGCTGGCGACGCTCGCCCCGGCCTATGCCCAAACGACCCCGCCGCAGGACGACACCGCCGGCACCGACGAGATCGTCGTCAACGGCAGCTATGCCCGCAGCCTCGCCGCCGCGACCGAGGCGAAGCGCCGCGCCGAATATGGCCTCGATTCGATCAGCTCGACCGACATCGGCAAGTTCCCCGCGCAGAACGTCGCCGAAGCGCTCCAGCTCGTCACCGGCGTCGCGATCACGCGGCCGCGCGGTGAAGGCCTGTACGTCAGCGTCCGCGGCCTCGGGCCGCAGTTCCAGAGCACGCTGCTCAACGCCCGGTCGCGCTCAACGACCTGATCGAGAATGGCGGCGCCAACGGCCGCCAGTTCCGCTTCGAAATGCTGCCCGCCGAGTTCGTGGCGAACATCGACGTGGTGAAGACCCCCACCTCGGACATGACCGAGGGTGCGCTGGGCGGCAATATCGACGTGCGTACCTTCCGCCCGTTCGATGTCGGCAACAAGGTCACCGCCAACCTCCGCGGCACCTACACCACCCAGACCGAGAAGGTGAAGCCCAACGCCACGCTGATCGGCAGCCACACCTTCGGCGACAGCTTCGGCATCCTCGTCGGCGCGCAATATTGGGGCAAGGCGGTCCGCAACGATCGCTTCATGAACTTCGGCTGGAACAAGGACAAGTATCTGACGGACGCGCAGGGCAAGCTCCCCGCCGGCCTCTACACCCCCACCCGTACCCGCCCGACGATCGAGACCGAGGATCGCAAGCGCATCTCCGGCATCGTCTCCGCGCAGTGGCGCCCGACCCCCGAGCTCGAGACCAGCCTCGACGTGCTCGCGACCCGGCTCGACGTCGCCTATGACGAGTTCGGCATGGACATCTATCCGGACGATCCCGGCACCGTGATCCAGCCCGGCTACAAGATCAGCGGCACCACCGTCACCGGCGCGACGATCAACAATGTCCGCTTCATGGCCAGCCGCGAATACAGCCTCAACCGCCACGACCTGCTGACCATCGGCCTCAAGCAGAGCTGGAACCACGATCGGTTCCACGTCACCGCCAACCTCAACTGGTCGTCGGCGCACAGCTTCCACCCGAGCAACGCCGAAGGCACCGTGCGCAGCCGCGCCTTCCTGACCGCGCCGCTCACCTACGATGCCTCGGGCGGCTACAAGGTCCTGCCGACCCTGACGACCCCGGTCGACCTCACCAACCCGGCGAACTACAAGCTCTACACCTTCAACATCGCGCCGAAGAACAGCAAGGACTGGGACAAGTTCGCCCGGCTCGACACCGCCTATGATGTCGGCGGCTTCCTCCGCAAGGTGGCGGTCGGCGCCGAATATCACTGGCGCAAGCGCGATTACTGGCGCCGCGACTATAACATCACCCCGGCCGCCGGCACGCCGCTGACCTCGCTCGGCGCCGGCGCGTACCAGCAGCTGCCGTATGACGACTTCCTCTCGGGCGTGAGCGGCAACCTCCCCCGCACCTTCCTGGTGCCGGTCACCGCGGGCTATTACAACGCGCTGTTCAACGACACGATCGCCAACGCGCCGCTGACTGCCGGCGACAAGGCCTCGCTGTTCAAGACCACCGAGAAGACCGCCTCGGCCTATGCCCGGCTCGATTACGGCACGATGCTGGGCGGCGTGGACATTCTCGGCAATGTCGGCATCCGCTACGTCCATACCGACCAGAACGCGACGGGCTATCTGCGCACCGGCAACAACACCAGCCCGGTCGCCTATCCGAAGACGTTCAACGACTGGCTGCCGAGCTTCAACCTGAAGGCCGAGCTGACCAGCACGCTGGTCGCCCGCTTCGCCGCGAGCCGGGTGCTCACCCGCCCCAACGTGACCGACAGCGCGCCGCGCATCACCGTCTCCACCGACGCCCCGACGGCGGGCGGCGGCAACCCGCAGCTGCTGCCCTTCCTCGCCACCCAGTTCGACGGCGGCCTGGAATGGTATTTCAATCCGCGCGGCGCGCTGACCGGCGCGGTGTTCTACAAGGCGATGGACGACTATATCACCGCGCAGAACGTCAATATCGACATTCCGGGCCGCGGCACCGTGCTGCTCTCCACCCAGGTCAATGGCGGCAACGCCAAGGTGTACGGCGTCGAGGCGGGCTACAACCAGGTGTTCACCTTCCTCCCCGCGCCGTTCGACGGGCTGGGCATGCAGGCGAGCTATACCCACACCTCGGTCAAGGCCAACTACACCGCCGGCGCGCGCCCGATCGTCGACCAGCTGATCGGCCTGTCGAAGAACAGCTTCAACGTCGTCGGCTTCTACGAGAAGGGCCCGCTGGCGACCCGCCTCTCCTATGTATGGCGCGACCGCTATCTCTCGGGCACCGGCAGCACCACCCAGGCACCGAGCTACACCGCGCCGTTCGGCACGCTGGACGGCAGCATCTCCTACAAGCTGCTGCCCAACGTCCAGCTGAGCGTCGAGGCGATCAACCTGTCGGGCGCCAAGCTCTACACCTATAACGACGATCCCAACCGCTTCGGCGAGATCAACTATTACGGCCGCACCTTCCTGTTCGGGGTGCGCGCCGAGTTCTGATCGGGCACGCGATCGGAGAAAAGCGAAAGGGCCGGGCGCGATCCCGGTCCTTTTGGCGTGTTGCTTGCGCTCCCGCGGGCGGAGGCGAAGGCATGGCTGCAGCATGCCCATCGCCAGTGCTGCGACACCTCCTGCGGCCGGCTAAAGCGTTTTCACCATGGGTGAAGACGCTCTAGATGTTTGTTTGCCGTATTTTCCGAGTCGTTGACCGTACACGGTCAACTTCAAAATTCTCTAGCTGCCCAGCAACGCGCGAAGGAGCGTGAGGCCCGCCTTGTCCCTGCGGACAAGGGCAGCATCGATCAGCCCGATGCGTGCGTTGCACACGCCCATGGCCGGCCCCTTGCGCTGCATGGCACGCGCGAATCCGGCGCGATCCAGATGCGCCCGCTGCATGGCATCTTCGATAATGTCGGGCGGCGCCGTGAACGTTCCGGCTTTCCAGGTGCCCTCCGCCGGCGGCGTGCCGGTGCGCACCGCACGCGTGAGGAGGCGGCTCCACGCCACGAGAAGCTGCGTCGGGGTGGTACCGACCGTCTGGCCCGAGAGCACCGCGACGCATTCCTCGGGCGAGGCGCGCTCCGCCCAGCGAAGACGGGACTCGTAGTGACCGGCATAATCGAGCAGCAACGCGTCGTCGCGCGTCACCGCGCGCCCCAGCAGATCTCTCAGCACGCCGCCGGTGGCCGTCATCAGCACCTGGAATGCGACCGCGGGTCCGGCCTGTTGCTGCCCCTTGGCCGCCGTCCATTCGCGCGTGAGACGCGCGTACAGGGCCGGGTTGACGTTGCGCACCTCGGCCGCGGTCAGATCCCCGCCACTATACTGATACAGCACCATGTCGAGATCATGGTCCACATCCTCGAAAGGCGGCACCGGAGTCGCGGCTACGGGGCGCAAGACTGTCGGCTGCTCCCCGGTGAGGCTGGCGGAACGCAGTGGGTGGAACAGCGCGTAGAGGTAAACGCCGCCAACCAGAAGGGGGACAACGAGGAGACTCAGGCTTTTCATCGCCGCACGATAGATCCGCTTGCTGCGGATCTCGTCGCTGCGCGTGCGATAGAGGACGCCGAACGGGAACCCGGCATCGTGCTGCTGCTGGATGCGGCGCATCCACCAGGCATAGGATTCCTGGTTCAGGCTATGCAGCGCCGTGGGATGATAGACCTGCAGCTGCAGGATCGTCCGTTCGACGTGCGGCGCGGCGAACCAACTCTCGATCCGGCCCGACAGGCCCTTGAGCGGCGGCTCGCGAAGCCGGCGTAGGCAGCGGTGGATCCTGCTATCCTGAACGCGCTGTTCGACCTCGAAATACCGGTCCTGCGCGCGCTGCAGTATCCACCTGACCGCATCCGGGCGGCGCAGCTCCAGCGCGGGCGCGTCCCAGTGGAAATAGCCGATCACCCGATCGAGCATCGGGTCACTGCGCGGCACCCCGTTTACGATGATGTCAGCGAAGAAGCGCTCGACCTGTTCGGCATGTTCGAGGTTCTGCATCGCCGGGTCGCCGAGGATCTGCTCGACAAGCGCCATCATCTTGACGTGGGAGAACAGCGGGGCACGATCGAACACCAAGGCGCGCAGCGCCCGCATCGCATCGGAAGCGGCGCCGGGGCGCCGGTCCAGCGAGGCTCCCGCCGGTGCGGGATGATCGACGGCGTCGTCCATCGCCGCACGGATCGCGTCCTCGGACGGTGTCATCACCGGCGGGGACGGCAGTGGCACGGTTACCGGCGCCGCGGCATCGTTCCTGGCTGCGCGGACCGCCGCCTCGGACGGCTCCAGCGGCGCTCGCGGCGGTTCGGGTACGATAGGAGCGGGCGCAGCCTCGGCCTGCGCACCCGAAGCTGCCGCCGCTGGCGCCTGCGCGTCCTCGTCGGCCCCGAACATGCCGGCGGAACTGGCTTCATCGGGCGCAGCCGCGTGCAACTCGGCGAGCTGCATCGCGCGGTCGTGCGCCTGCCGGAGGGCGTTGAAGCCCTCCGGGTCGCTGTCCGGGTCCATGGTCTTCAGCAGCCGCGCATAGGCCTTGCGGACCGTCCGCACGTCGCCGGTCGGCGGAATGCCCAGCGTTTCCCACGGGCTCGTCACAGGTATCTTTCCCCTTCCATGGCATCCAGCTTGCGGGTGATCATCGCCGCCGCTTCCGCGATCGCGTGGCCGTCCTGGGTTTCGAGCACCCCTTCGAAATGGGCGAGGAGGTCACCGGCCGTCGCGCGACGATCGCCGATGAATGCCTCGTAGCAGCGCTCGGCGCGCGCGATCAGCGCCTGGCTTGCCGCCTGGTCGCGCGGGTGGATCTTCAGTTCCGCGAGCGCCGCGCGGCGCGCCTCCGCCTCGCTAGGATCCACCTCCTGGTCGGCAATGACGAGCTGCCGCGTCTCCCCCGTCTCCGGCACGATCACGTCGACTTCGAGCAGCCCACTGACATCATATGTGAAGCGGCAGTCGATCATCACTTCCCCGGCGGCGCGTGGCGGCACGGGAATCTCGACCTCCCCCAGCTTGATGTTCGCCGCCACCAGCCGGGCCTCGCCCTGGTAGATCTCGAACTGCACCTTGCGCTGCTGGGCGTGTACCGTCTGGAAGCGGTGGACGCGGCTTG
The DNA here is from genome assembly GCF_003950455.1 of Sphingomonas sp. ABOLE. NCBI lineage: Bacteria > Pseudomonadati > Pseudomonadota > Alphaproteobacteria > Sphingomonadales > Sphingomonadaceae > Sphingomonas > Sphingomonas sp. ABOLE. The sequence continues at coordinate 15,701 of NZ_QQWY01000023.1, read as the reverse complement.
CCGGCAGCACGGTGTTGCGCTCGAGGATCGGCGCGAAGCGCCCGCCATGCAGCCTGCCATGCGCATCGCGCGTCATCACCTCGATGCCCAGGCTGAACGGGCAGACGTCGGTCAGCCGAATTTCGTCGAGATCCGCCCTGCGTTCGCGCAGGCCCGCCTGCACCGCCGCGCCCAGCGCGATGGCGTGATCGGGGTGGATACTGGCGTTGGGAAAGCGCGCGAACATCCGCGTCACCGCCTTGCGGACGACCGGCATCCGCGTCGCACCGCCGACGAGCACGATCTCGCGCAGCGTTTCGGCGCGCAGATTGCTGTCGCGCATTGCCCGCAGCACCGGCTCACGCAGCCGGTCGAGCAGCGGCGCGGCAGCGGTCTCGAACTGCTCGGCGGTGATCGTGGTCGACAGCAGCTCGTCCTGCCAGACGATGTCGAAGGTGGCGGCCTCGGCCTCGCTCAACGCGCGCCGGGTGCGCTCGGCCGCCGCCCGCGCCTGCTCGCGCAGCTTCGGGTGCGCCGCGCCGAGCGGCAGCCGCAGCCGCTCCTTGGCGATGCCGACGATCACCTCGTTGAAATCCTCGCCGCCCAGCCGGTTGTCGCCGGCCGAGGCGCGGACCTCGATCACCCCGTCGAAGATCTCGACGATCGAGACGTCGAAGGTGCCGCCGCCCAGATCGAAGACGAGAAAGGGGTCGCGGTCCTCGCGGTCGGCGATGCCATAGGCGAGCGCGGCGGCGGTGGGCTCGTTGACCAGTCGCTCGACCTTGAGCCCGGCCAGTTCACCCGCGCGGCGCGTCGCCTTGCGCTGGCGGTCGCTGAAATAGGCGGGCACGGTAATCACCGCGCTGGTCACTTCCTCGCCGCAGTGGCGCTCGGCATCGGCCTTGAGGCTCTTGAGCACCAGCGCCGAAACCTCCTCCGCGGTGAACGCCGTGCCGCCGAGCTGGATCGGCTTCTGGGTACCGATCAGCCGCTTGAACGCAGTGGCGGTGCGGTCCGGATAGACCGGCTGGCGATCGCGCGCGGCACGGCCGACGAGCACCGCGCCATCCTCGGTCAGGCTCACCGCCGAGGGGGTCAGCACGTCGCCCAGGCTGTTCGGAATCAGCTCGGGTCCGCCCTCCCCCCAGCGCGCGATCGCGCTGTTGGTCGTGCCAAGATCGATATCTACGATCACGAAAGTCCCCCGCGCCCCCTGACGAACAGAGCCATTCTAGAGCGATTTCGTCGCGAGAACCGCGATTTGCCGCCATCATCTCGACCAGGTCGGGGTGCCGGCACTGCCGTCGCGGCCGGCGGCCGGGTGCCGGCGCGCGCGACCTAATCGATTCGTTGATGGGGCGCTCGGGCGAGGCCTTGTATCGAAGGGCTTCCGCAGACGGGAAGAGTAGGTCCGAGCATGTTGCAAGCAACCGCAGCCACGCGCACCGGCAATCAAGGGGCGCCCAGCGCGCCGACGCCGCCGACGGCGGAGACGGGTGCCCATCCCCTTGATCGCCTGATGGCGGGCGGCTCGCCGCTCGACCGGCTGGTACCGCCGCCGCGCTATACGGTTCGGCAAGGCGACACGCTGTCCAGCATCGCGGCAGCGCTCGGCACCGATTGGCAGACGCTCGCTCGGATCAACGGGATCAGCAATCCGGACCGCATCGCCGCGGGCCAGACCCTCCGTCTGCCGGACAGCGCCGCCACCGCCGCTACCCACCTTGTGCAGCCGGGCGAGACGCTGTCGGGCATCGCGGCACGCACCGGCACCGATGTCGCGACGCTGGCGCGGATCAACGACATCGACAATCCCAACCGCATCCAGCCCGGCCAGGTGTTGCGCCTCGGCGGCGGCGCGGCCGCAGCGGTTCCGCACCCCCAGCCCACCGGCCAGCGTGCGAACCCCAGCGGCGCCCCCGTGCCGCTCGGCAGCGTCTCCGAGCGCTACGAGAGCGGCGGGCGCGGCCCGGGTACCGTGTCCAGCGGCAACGGCGATCCGGGCGGCGTCTCCTACGGCGTCTACCAGCTGTCGTCCAGGGCCGGCACGCTCCAGTCGTTCCTGCGCCACGAAGGCGCGCGCTGGTCGGCGGCGCTGGGCCCGAACATCGGCAGCGCAAGCTTCAACCAGCAGTGGAACGCGATCGCGGCGCGCGATCCGCAGGGTTTCCGCGCGGCGCAGCACGCCTTCATCGAGCGCACCCATTACGATCCCGCGGTCGGCAAGGTACGCGACGCGACCGGCCTCGACCTGCGCACGCGCCACGAAGCCGTGCAGCAGGCGACCTGGTCGAGCGCGGTCCAGCACGCCCGCGCGCCCCAGCTGCTCGAGGCCGCCATCCAGCGCACCGATCGCGAGGTCGGGCGCGCCTCGCCCGACTATGATCGCGCGCTGGTTTCCAACATCTATGCCGAGCGCACCACCTATCTGCAGGGGCTCGCGGCCAGCGGCAGCTACACCCCCGCCGAGGCGGCCCAGCTGCGCTCGATCACCCAGGAACGCTATCCCAACGAACGGCGCGAGGCGCTCGCGCTGTTCGATCGCCCGGCGCCCGCGACCACCGGCGGCACCGCGCCGGTCGCGGGCACGACGGCAGGCGCGCCGCGCACCGGGGCGGACTTCGCGGCGGTCATCCACCGCTCGGGCGATGCGCAGGCGCGCGCCGATCTCGCGGCGGGCCGCGCGGTGCTGGTGGCGGTGCGCCATGACTCGACGCTGCAGGCCGGCGGCGGCCGGGGGGAATATGACGACACCATCGCCCTGGTCTCGCGCCAGGCCGATGGCAGCTACCGCGCGCAGGTCTTCCAGGGCAACACCGAGCCGGCGGGCGTCTATGCGGCGCGCGGCTACGGCGTCGACGTCAATGGCGACGGTCGCAAAGAGCTGGGCCGGCTGGTCGAGGGCAATTACCGCTACGAACGGCAAGCGGGCACCTTCGCCGGCAACCGCTTCTTCCGCGCGACCGCGACCCAGACGGCGCTGCGCGACAGCAACCAGGACGGCCGCTTCACCGGCGCCGACACGCTCGACCGTCGCGGCGCGGGCCGCTCGATGCTGCTCCATCAGGGCGGCAACGGCGGGACCGGGTCGGCGGGCTGCCAGACGCTGCGGCCGAGCGACTTCAACGCGCTGCTGGCCGGCCTTGGCCGCCAGTCGTCGGTTAGCTATGTGCTGGTAAACGCCAGCCGGTAAGGACTTCGCATGCGTATCGTCTTCGCTCCCCTGCTGGTGCTCGCGGCCTGCGGCGCGGCGAACGGCGACGGCGCCGGGGAGCGCCAGGCACCCGCCGCCGCTGCGGCCAACGCCGCCCGTTCGGCGCCCGCAGCACCGGCGACCCCGGCGCCCGCCACATCCCCGCCGGCGGCCGCCGCGGACTGCGATCCCGGCGCCCCGGAAAGCCCCTGCCAGATCGTCGGCACATGGCGAGTGATCAAGGTATATAATCCCGGCAACCAGGATCCGCTCGAGGACGAGATGGGCATGGTCGGGTCGAGCTTGACCGTCACCGGCAACAGCGACGCCTCGGGCGCGATCCGCTGGGACGGGCCGGACAATGGCCAGTTCGACCATAGCGACGTCTGCACCGGCCCCTATCTGAGCCCCGCCGCCGCCCCGCGACCAGCTGCCGCGCGGGCAACGCTGGCCACGGCGCTGAAGGCCTGGGGCGTCGCCGGCGACGCGGGCAAGGCGCGGCATCTCGGCTGCGACGAGGGCCATTGGGCGGTGCCGAGCGACGCCAGCGGCAAATGGTTCGGGCTGGTGCTGCCGATGGGCCGCCGGATGGCGTTCGAATGGTTCGACAAGCGGATGGTGCTCGCCGAACGCATCGGCTGACGCGCCGTCCGGCGCACCCGAACCCCCTCCCCGCTTGCCATCGCCGGCCAAGCTTGTAACACCGCGCGCTTCCTTCACCCACGGAGCCGCTCGCCATTCGCCAGATCGCCGCCTTGCCCTATCGTACCCTCGGATCGGGGGCCGACGCGTCCACCCAGGTGCTGCTGGTCACCTCGCGGGGGACCGGGCGCTGGGTGATTCCCAAGGGCAATCCCGGCGCCGGGCTCAGCGCGCACGCCGCCGCGGTGCGCGAGGCCGAAGAGGAAGCGGGCGTGCAGGGCGTGATCTGCCCCACCCCGCTCGGCTCCTATCGCTATCGCAAGAAGCGCAGCAACGGCGCCTCGCTGATGGCCGATGTCGAGGTGTTTCCCTTCTCGGTCACGCGCGAGCTCGATGCGTGGAAGGAACAGGGCGAGCGCCAGCGCCGCTGGTTCGATCTGGCCGACGCCGCCAATGCCGTCGACGAGCCCGATTTGCGCGAGCTGATCCGCTCGTTCGGGCCCGAGGAATTTCGCGCCGCCACCCGGCGCATGGGGGTGCTCGGCACCGTCGTTCACAAATCAAAGGTCAATCGCATGTTCGCGTGGTTCCAACGCCTGTTGCCCAAATCGGGCAATTTCTTCGAGATGTTCGAGGCGCATGCCGCCACGGTGGTCGCCGGCGCCGATGCGCTGGCGCGGGTGCTGCAGCATGGCGGGCCCGACCATATCCGCGAAGTGATCGAGCGCGAGCATGACGCCGACGAGATTACCCGCCAGGTGCTCCAGACGGTGCGCGTCACCTTCCTCACCCCCTTCGATCGCGGCGCGATCACCGCGCTGATCGGATCGATGGACGATGCGATCGACGAGATGCAGGCGACGGTACGCGCGATCGACCTGTACGAGATCCGCCATTTCGAGCCCGAGATGAAGGACATGGCCGGCATCGTCCTCGACGCCGCCCGCCTCACGCTGGAGGCGATGCCGCTGTTGCGCGACGTCGCGAAGAATGGTCGCCGGCTGCACGAGCTGACCGAGCGCCTCGTCCGCATGGAAAGCCATGCCGACGACATCCACGCCGCCGGCCTCAAGCGCGCCTACAAGGAACTGGCCCCGCAGGATCCGCTGCAGTTCGCGGTGATGCGCGAACTGTACAAGCATCTCGAGCGGATCGTCGACGCGTTCGAGGATGTCGCGAACGAGATCGACGGCCTCGTCATCGATCACGCCTGATCCATCATGCACGAACTTGCCCTGCCGCTGCTCATCGGGCTGATCCTGGTCGCGCTGGCGTTCGATTTTCTCAACGGCCTGCACGATGCGGCGAACGCGATCGCCACGGTGGTCGCGACGCGGCTGCTCAAGCCGGTCCATGCGGTCGCCTTCGCGGCGTTCTTCAACTTCGCCGCCTATTTCGTCACCATCGCCTTCCCCAGCATGCATAAGGTGGCCGAGACGATCGGCAAGGGCCTGATCGACCAGGATCTGGTGACCCCGGGCGTGGTGTTCGGCGCGCTGGTCGGCGCGATGTTCTGGAACGTCGTCACCTGGATGAAGGGCATTCCCTCCTCGTCGAGCCATGCGCTGGTCGGCGGCATGGTGGGCGCGGGCGTGGCGCATGCCGGGTTCGAGGGCATCCAGTGGACCGGGCTCAACAAGACATTGCTCGCGATCGTGCTGTCGCCGACGCTCGGCATGATCCTGGCGATGGCGATCATGCTGCTGACCAGCTGGCTGTTCCGCCGCGCCTCGACGAACCGGGCGGAGCGCAGCTTCCGGGTGCTGCACCTGATCTCCTCGGGCGCCTATTCGCTGAGCCACGGGCTCAACGACGCGCAGAAGACGATGGGCATCATCACCGTGCTGCTCTACTCGACCGGCTATCTCCAGGGTGATTTCGAGGTGCCGCACTGGGTGGCGATCAGCTGCTATGTCGCGATCGCGCTGGGCACGCTGAGCGGCGGCTGGAAGATCATCGAGACGATGGGCTCGCGGATCACCAAGCTGTCGCAGCACCAGGGGTTCAGCGCGTCGATGGGCGGCTCGATCATCCTGTTCGCAGCTTCCTGGCTGGGCATCCCGGTCTCGACCACGCACACCATCACCGGCGCGATCATCGGCGCGGGGACGGCGCGGCGGGCCTCGGCGGTGCGCTGGGGGGTAGCGAGCAACGTCGTCGTCGCCTGGGTGATCACCATCCCCGCCTCGGCGGCGGTGGGCGCGCTGTTCTACGCGCTGACCCGGCTGTTCTGAGGGGCGGCGGGCTGGGGCTGTCTTTAGCGCCCATGCCGCCATTTTTGTGCGGTGCCGCCGTGCCACGCCGCTGCGCCCCCAGGGCACGGGATGATCGGCGAGGCGTTCGGCAGCGCACGCTTTTCCTGAAAATGCGGAGCGTACCGGCGAGGATGCGGGGTTCGCATCCTCGCCGGTCGCCAGCCGCCGTGCCGGACGGTACGCACCTAGCGGAGGCTAGGCACGCACGCCCGGCGCGCGCTTACCTGCCGATCACGCGGCGGTGACCGACGGATTGAGCAGGCCGCAGTCGTTCTTGAGGAGGATGGTGTCCCCCGCCGCGAAGGCCACCGCGCCCCCGGCCGAGGTCTGACCCGCCGGGATGGTGATCGCCACGCCGGTCGCGGCACCGTTGCGGACCACGTCGCAGATCACGTCGACGCCGAGCACCCGCGACAGCGTCGCGCTCACCTGGCCGGCGGTCGCCGAGACGGAGAGCGTCGCGGTGCCATACTGGTTGCGCTTGGCCGGCGCGCCGTTGCGGCGAACGCAGAATGCGCCGACAACCCGCCCGTCACCGCGATCGTTCAGGCCGCCGGCCTTGGTGGCGTACATATCGCGAATAATCGCATATTGCTCGGCAAGCGTGTAGATCGACCAGTCCGGAACAATCCGGTTCGGGTCGTCGAACCGGTCGCTGTTGTCGTTGATTTGGGCTGGCGTGAGACCAACCGGGTCCACGCTCGACGGCCTGCGCCCCTTGAACATGGCTTGCGACACGTCAACACCGCCGTCCGGGGCGACGCCGTCATAGTAGGAGTCGATGACCTGCACGGCGGCGTTGGCCGCAAAGGTGCGCCCCATACCAGGATAAAGTTGGTTGTTGTTCGGGATCGAAACCGTGCCCGAGTCATCCCAGGTTGTGAAGCCCTGGGCGCCGGACGCCTTCCCGCCACCGATGGAGCCGGTAACGCCCGTCAGCTGGCGCACGTTGGTATTGCCGCGCACCTGCATGCCCTGGCCGTTCGTCCAATCGGCGTTGGTCATGGCGCCAATGCCGTAGAAGGTCAGGCTTGAATGGAAGTTTCCGGCCACGTCGATCACACACTCGATGCGCGGCGGGGCGCTGCCGGCGCCGGTGAATACCGGCCCGTTGAACGAGGTCTGGGACGCACCACCAAAGGTGAAATTGTCGTACATCTTGTACGACCCGGTGTGCAGCTGGCCCGGGCCTGCCGCGACGATAGTTTGGAACTGGCCGGTGTCCGGGTGAATATAGGGGTTGTCCAGCGCACTCGCCCCGACAAGATTTCCTTCATATAGAAATCCGCGAAGTTCCAGGTAGCTGGAACCGCCATGGGCAAGCGAATCTCGCGTCCATCGTGTCCAGGTGTTGAACGCGACGACGATGTCGACACCGGCGCGCACGCCGCCGGTAGCGATACCGTCAAAGCTGTTGTGCGCGACGAACACACCGCCCGACATGCCCGCCGATGTGTCGGTCCCGATCACAACGCGAGGAAAGTTGTTTGCTGCCGTGCCATTCGGCACGCCGAAGCGGCACCGCGTGACACGAACGTCGTTCGACTGCCCCTGCAGATTAAGAATCTGATCCTGGCCGTTGCCCATAGCGATGAGTTCGGAAGCCGAGGCGGAAACATCCAGACTGTCGATGCGCCAATGGCTGTTGTTGTTGCAGTGTACGCGCGCAACCTTGGTCGGCCGAGAAAGATTTTCGGATTGGATCAGCGCGGGTGTGGCCGGCGATTTTCCATAGCTGGGCCACGTCGAAAAGCCGAGACGCGTGCTCCCCAGTGCGAGCAGGATCGTCGCGCCGCTCGCTTCGCTGGCAGTGATCGCTTGCAGTTCGCCGACGCTCGACGCGGTATAGCACCTGGCAGTGAACGTCTCGGCCGGCAGCGTGCGTGCGCCGCGGTCGAAGGTGTAGGCCGGGACCGACCGCCCCAGATCGCGCTGGATCGTCAGCGTGCCGCTGACCGTGCGGCCGTCACCGGTCGCCGTGAAATCGAGGACATAGTCGCCGCCGTTCAGCCGGTTGGCCTTGCCGGACTCGCTCGGCGTCGGCGAGCGGCCGTCGGTGGGAAGGGTGAGGTGCGTCGAAGTACCGCTGCGCCAGGTGAACTGGGTGCTGGTGGCATTGAACGGCGCGTCGATGAAGCCGCGCTCGAACAGCAAATTGCCCATGTTCACCGCGCCCGCACCTACCTTGGTGTCGGCGCCGCGCACCATGACAAGGTGATAGACGTCGCTGGACGACGCCGCGCCGGTGACGTTGAGCGCATAGGCGATCTGGCGGAAGCTGGCGCCGCTCCCGTCGGTCTCGGCGACCAGCGCGGTGACCGTCTCGCCGATCGCGAGCGCGGCGGAAAGCGTGAGGCTGTCGCTGTCGAGCGCGACGGCGGCGTTCGAGCCCTGGAGAAGCGAGAATTGGGAAGTCGCGCTGAGCTGGCGTTGCAGCGCGATGGTGTCGCCGACGAACCCGGCGTTCGTCGTCACATTCTGCACGGACAAGTTGATCATCGTCATTTTCCTCTACGACGCGCACGAAAAGCCCGGGCGAACCGCTAGGGCTCGTCCGAAACAGGGCGCTTTGAAGGTTGGGTCATGCACGGCAGCGCGCGGACCCGAGGGGGGCCGCGGCTGAATTGAACGTCGCTAGTCTGGCCCGCGCGCGCGCTGTCTGCGCGGCACAGGCGTTACGCTGCCGGACTCCTCACGAGCCAGGATGCGATCTCGCCCGGAATTGGGCGCGATTCGGGAGCGTTCTTGTTTTGTACCGAAGCATCGTCGCGATGTCAAGTGCCGCGAACCGATCTGGAACATTAACGGCGGCGCGCCGCGTCGCGCGGGCGCGAAAAAGGGGCCGGGATCGCGCCCGGCCCCTCCTCCCCTCCTCAGAAGCCGAACGACAGGCGCAGATAGCCGAACTGGCCCGGCAGGTCGTAGGTCGTCGGGTCGAAATTGGCGCTCTGGCAGGTGAAGCAGGCGGGCGGCGCGCGGTCGAACAGGTTGTTCACGCCCAGCGTCAGCCGGGTGCGATGGTTCATCCAGGCCGGCGAGAAATAGGCCTGGAAGTCGCCATAGAACACCGCGCCGAGCCGGTGCACGTCGTCGCGCTCGTCGACCCCGCTGATGTAGCGCGCGGTGAACGCAATGCCGTAGCCCGGGCTCGACCAGTCGAGCGTCGCATTGCCCTTGAAGCGCGGATAGGCCTGGTCGGGGCTGCCCCGCTCGGTGCCGGCATAGCGCAGCGCCGGCGCGCCGAGATCGGCGGGCGGCACCACGTCGTAGCGCAGCAGATAGGCGGCGTTGGCGTTGAGGCCGATCGTGCCCTCGCCGATCTTGTGGGTGCGGAAGGTCAGCGTGCCGTCCAGCCCGTCGGTGCGGATGCCGTTGAGGTTGAGCAGCCGCCCGCTGATCCCGGCGATGGTGCCGCTGCTCGTCCGGCGGATCGCCGCGCAGCTGACCGGATCGGCGTTGAACGCGCAGCGCCGCAGCGTCAGCGTCGCGGGCACCGAGTCGATCGCGTTGTCGAGCTTGATGTTGTAGTAATTGACCTCGAGGCTGAACGCGCTCGACCAGCCGCGCGCCCAGTCCGGGCTGTACACCCCGCCCGCGGTCCAGGTCTTCGCCGTCTCCGGCTTGAGCGCGGTGTTGCCCTGCGAGAAGACGCCGAGCTGGCCGCCGGTCGGCTCGTTGTAGCTGCCGTTCGCCGGCACGCCGTTGGCGATGCAGTTCGCCCGCACCGTCGCGTTGCTGGCGAACGCCCCCCCCGCCGCACTCGTGCACGGATCGTCGATCGTCGCGTCGAAGCGCGACAGCCCGGCATAGAGCTCGCCGATGCTCGGCGCGCGCAAGCTCTCGGCATAGCCGCCGCGCAGCAGCAGGTCGGCCACCGGCTTCCACAGCCCCGAGGCGGTGAAGGTGGTGTTGCTGCCGAACGACGAATAGTTCGAGTGCCGCACCGCGCCGTCGAGCTCGAGCTTGTGGAAGAACGGCGTGTTCGCCAGGATCGGCACGCGCAGCTCGCCATAGATTTCGTCGACGTCGAAGCCGCCGCGCGCCGGGCTGGTCGGCACGTCCGCGCCGAGCCCGGCGGTGATCACCGGATCGGGATCGTAGCTCGCATATTGGTCGCGATGCTCATAGCCGATCGCGACCCCCACCGGCCCCGCCGGCAGGTCGAACAATGTGCCCGACAAATTGGCGGTGGTGTCCCACATCCGCTGGCTGCTGCGGTCGCGCTCGTCGAACGCGACATAGTCGAGCATCGCCGGGGTGATCGAGCCGAGCCCGCCGAAGAGGTTGAACGGCACGCACGCCCCCGTGCACGCGCTCACCGGCCCCAGCGCCTGCGCCAGCCGCGCCGCGTTGAGGTTGCCGGTGAACAGCTGCTTGGCGTCGTTGATCCCGAAGGTGCCGTTGACGTCCCAATACCATTTGCGCCCGCCGACATCGAACGACCCGTCGAAGGTGACCGTGCCCGACATGGTGTCGACATTCTGGGTGAACACGCGCTGCCCGGCCTCGACCATGCGCCGCGCGATGAACGAGTAATTGGCCGTGCCGCCGTCCGCCCCCGAGGAGAGCGTCACCCCGAACGGGTTGTACGGGTTGGTCACGTCCACCGAGATCGTGTCGAGCAGGTTGCCGTTGCCCGCGTCCGGCCCGATGTTGAGCGGCAGATAGGCCGCCTGGGTGCGCGAATAGCGGTGGTTGTACAGCAGCTTGACCCGCATGTTGACGCTGTCGCTCAGCGCCTGCTTGAAGTTGACGAAGCCGCCATAGCGCTCGGACGGGGTCAGCAGATAGTTGAGCGGCGCGAAATTATAGCGGTCCGCCGCGGTGAACGGCTTGAAGTCCGCCGGATAGCTCGGCCGCCCGGAGACCGGCGCGCGCAGCGCCAGCGTCTGCCCCAGCACGGCGAAGCGACCATTGGGCGGCGTGCCGCTGCACCCGCCGATCGGATCGGTGCACGCGGTCTGCCCCGGATTGGGGAATTGCGAGATGGCGCGGTCGCCGGTCGAGACGCCGCCCTGCTTCACATAGCTCGCGCCGAACACCAGCGAGGTGCCGGTCTCGCGCGACTGGATGCCGTAGCTCGCCTCGTACTGCTGGGTATCGCCGTCCCCCTGGCGATACATGCCGTACTGGGCCGAGGCGCGCAGCCCTTCCTGCGCCTGCTTGGTGATGATGTTGATCACCCCGGCGACCGCGTCCGAGCCATAGAGCGGCGACGCGCCCGACTGCAGCACCTCGACGCGCTCGATCAGGTTGACCGGCAGCGTGTTGAGGTCGACCGAGGCGGGGATGCCGCCCGCCGCCGAGCCGTTGACGAAGCGTAAGCCATCGACGAGGATCAGCGTGCGCTTGGCGGCGAGATAGCGCAGGTCGACCTCGGCCGAGCCCGAGCTGACCCCGGTCCCGTCCGGCGGCCCGCCGACATTGCCGGCATTGTTGACCTTGGTGTTGAGCCCGCCCGCGGCGCTGGGCAGCCGCTGGAGCACGTCGGCGATGGCGGTGAGGCCGGTGCGCGCAATCTCCTCCTGCCCGACGGTGACGACGGGCTTGTCCTGATCGAGCGGGCTGCGCCGGATGCGCGAGCCGGTGACGACGATGTCGTCCTGCGGCGCCGCGGCGGAGGCGCCGGTGGTGCCGTCCTGGGCGAAGGCGGGTGCCGCTGCCATCCCCATGGCGAGCGCGAGTGCGGCGAGACTGCAGGCGGTTCGTCGGTACGATACGTGCATGTGGTTCCCCTCGATCCAAGCCGTTTCCGTGGCGCACCCTCTCGGTCATTGTTTGCAACAAAACTGACGCATGGGGCGGGCTTGGCAAGGGGGCGATTGCGCAATTCGGTTAAAGATTGAAATTGTGTTGCCGTGGGGACACGGGTGGGAAAACAAACGTCGTACGCCGCCGCCTATCTGCGGCGCTTAGGCCCGCAAGATATCGAGTCTCCGGACCATGCGGAATTCAATGCTCAGTCTGACGTCTGCTGGCAGTATGGTGACGTTCCGGCGCCCCCCGACACGCTGGTGCGACATAGTAAATTGAGTATCGGTTTTCTTCCCTACGCAGTATGCGTGACCCATGGCCACAGATCGCGATAACGACTGGCGGGACAAAGACGCGGCTGGTAAGGTGCGCGCGCGCTTCGATTTCGAGATTGAGCCAATTCGATCGGATGACGCGACTCGGATCGTTACCGTTCGCGTTCAACCTCACAGGAGGCGCTACGCGCTTGTGGAGGTGAACGGCGAGCGTCACTATCTTGACAAGTTTCTTCGCATGATAATCCCAGAGAAGGCCGTTGAGGAACTTGCCGTCGCGCAATTCGGCGACTTACCCGTGTTTTACAATCCACCGGCCATTGAATCTGCCCGCGAATATGCCTCTGTAAGACAAGGGGCGATCGCCGGCGAGCTTCGCGGCGAAAGTTACGTTGCGCCACCAGAAAAGGCGCGCGCGCAAACGCAACTCTCATTCGCAGGAGGCACGCGGTTCTTAACGTTTCTATCTGTGGACATTTGCGGAAGCAGTGGCCTGCGCCGCCGCGACCCCGTGGGCTTCGAGCGTGCATACGAAATTTTTCTGAGGGAGCTTGCTACCTCCGTCGGTCACTTTCATGGCGCGATTCTGAAGACGACCGGTGACGGCTTTATCGCCACCATCGACTGCGAGGGCTACACAACGCAATGCGACAATACCGTTGATCTTGGACTTACATTCCTTGCTATCCTGCGGGGGTCAGTAAACCCTGCCTTAGAGGCGGCTGGTTTGCCGTCACTTAGCATTAGAGTGGGAGCCGATTGTGGCGCGGCGCGTCTGCGAAAAATCACTGTACCAGCAACAGGGTTTGAAGCGCCGGAAGTGGCAAGCGATGCACTCAACCGCGCAGTCAAAATCGAACAATCCGCCGCCGCAAACGAATTGCGGATCGGGCGCGGTCTCTACGAACTGGTGCACGTACAATGGCTGGAGCGGTGTGAAGAAGTGGAATTCAACGGGAAGGACGTCGGTATAGAGGGCTATCAGGTATACAAGGTGAAATAGCTGTGTCTGATCCAAACAAGCTGACTTGGGCGTACCTTGTAAAACAGATGGCGCGAAATCTCGACGCGGTGGAAAAAATTCGCGAGCGCAGCGAGGTTGCGGCAGGTCGGGTTATCCCTTCCAGCGGCGACCTCCCACTTCACTCGGGCCGTCGCATTGATGCTACAGTGATGTTTTTGGACATCAGCAAATTTTCGACTCGCCCGTCTTGGACAGATATGGAGCAGGAGAACAACCTCCGCGTCCTATCGTTGTTTTTCAGCGAGATGATCCGCATCGTTCTCGACTATGGCGGCACCGTGGAGAAGAACACGGGGGATGGCCTGATGGCCTACTTCACCCGCAACACGGCTAGCGGCGTTACCTCACAGCAGACAGCCGTCGCTGCCGCCCTCACGATGTTCAGCGCGGCGACGACCATTGTGAATCCGCTGATCCAAAAGGCAGGGCTTGCCCCCCTAGATTTCAGAATTTGCCTCGATCACGGACCGATCACTGTCGCGCAAGTGGGGGTCCCCCGTAGTTTCAACGGTATAGTTGCCATCGGAACGACAGCAAATATCGCGAGCAAGATGCTGGCTTTCGCCGATCCGAATACAATATTGATCGGAACGAAAGTGTACGAGGGCCTACCTCCACTATGGCAATCTGAGTACGCTACTTTTAAAACGGCAGAGACGGGCTGGTTCTACACCGGCAGCAACGTGCCTTACGCCTTCTGGCTTTACCGCGGACGATGGATCATTCCGACAGCATGACCAATCAAAACCAATCGGCCAGCGCCGAACATACTCCCAGACTGATAGTGGAAAAGGTCCAAAGCGCGCCGTCGCTGGCTGTACCTGAAACAGGCCATGGAGAAATTGTACCATCCCCCGCTCCTACTCTAGAGGAACATCACAAGAATTTTGCAGAATTTCATGAATCTTACGTCAGAAATTACATATCTTTGGCTGATACAAAGGCCGCGTGGGCGTTCGCAATCGTCTCCGGTGCACTAGTTTATCTGATCGGAACTGATAAAACAAAAACCGCGCTTTTGGCACCTGCATTGTCATTGTCTTACGCCTCGCTTATCGCCGCCGCTCTTCTTCTCGTGGTTTCAGCGTTCTTTTCTTTCCGCGTAGTCGCGCCAAGGCTAACTTCAAAATCGGGCGACGGAATCGTGTTCTTCGGATCGGTCGCCGCAAAAAACAATGCCGCGAGCTATGTCAGCGAAGTGGCCGCACATGATTTTGCAGAAATCACGGAAGCGCGTTTGAAACACTGTTTCGACGTTTCCAAGGTCTGCGCCGAGAAATATGCTTCTCTCAAGAAGGCGATCTGGTTTGGGCTGCTCGCGTTGGCAGTGACCTTGGCGGCCGTGCTCTTGAATAATTAAAGGTGCGAGGTGTCGCCCTTAGCGCCCTACAAGAATTTCCTGCCGGTCCTCACTCGGCAGCTTTCGTCGATATTAGACGTTCGCGAGGCACGGTTAAACGCCCCCCCCCCCAGTCACAAGCTATTAGGCCGAATTAAACGGCAGTGCCGCACCCCTCGCAAGGGGGACCCTGCGGCACTGCCGGAGACGCGACGCGCCGGGCCCTGCGCGCCGCCCCTACCCCTTGTCCCGCTGCAACCGCCGCTCCACCCGGTCCAGCTCGCGCGACAGCCGCGCCAGCGCCTCCTCGCGGGAGACGCGCTGCACCCCAAAGCCGGTGTGGGGCCGCCCCTCGACGATCTCCGGGCGGCGATAGCCGAGCAGCAGCAGCGCCTCGCGCGGAGTCATCAAGGTGAGCGGGTCGGTCTCGTCGACGGTCTCGCACCACGCGCCCAAATCCTCGCCGGTGGGGTCCAGCGATCGCAGCGCATTGTCGAGCAGCGCGAGTTCGAGCCGTTCATAGCCCTCGGCCAGCGCCGCCTCCATTGCCCGAGCAAAGGCCGCCGAGCGCCGGCGCCGGGCATAGATGGCGTTCCAGCCGATGCCGGTCGCCGCTGCCGACAGCCGCACATTGGCGGTGGCGGCGAGATGGGCGAGGAAGCGGCGCTCGCCCTCGGTGGTCAGCACCCCCTTGGGGGCGCGGCGCACCTGCACCATGCGGCCGCGCGAGGCGCGCACGCTATACTCGCCACCGCCGGTGCGCGCGGCCTCGCCCTCGGGCGTGGGCGACGGCGCGCCGGCGGCGAGCTGCGCCTGGGCATAGGCGAGGGCTGCGTCCCACTGGCTCGCGAAATCGGGGTTGCGCGCGCGGCGCTTCTGGAAGGTCTTGCGCGTCTGCCCCGCGGCCTCGGCGGCGAGGGTCACGTTGGCGGTGCGGCGCAGCGCTTTCAGGAAGCGCTGGTTCTCGCGGGTACGATCGGCCTTGGTGCCGCGCATGGGCGTGCCCTCCCCCCTGGGTGTGACGGACGCTGGCGGAGATGGGTGTTCCGTTTTTGTTCTGCAAGGGCCGCCGCAAGATCCTCCCCGGTACGGGGAGGGGGACCGCGCCGCGCAAGGGGCGTGGTGGAGGGGCCGCGCCGCGAGGCGCGGTGCCCGATTTCAGCGCAGGATCCCGCCGCGTGCCGCGGCGGCCCCTCCACCATTCGCTGCGCGAATGGTCCCCCTCCCCGTGCCGGGGAGG